>CABMII010000172.1 GCA_902386255.1 uncultured archaeon | reverse complement strand
GTACCTTTTGAGGTCAGGGGAAAAGCAGGCAGCGTTGAAGTGGAACTTAAACCCGCTCCCCGCGGGCTTGGTCTGGCTTCAGGCGGAACTGCAAAAAAAGTACTTGAAATTGCAGGCATAAAAGACGCTTGGACAAAAGTATATGGTGAAACGCGAACAACCATCAATTTTGCCAAGGCAACATACGATGCTCTTATGAAAACCACAACAATGAAGGTGTAAAAAATGTACGCAGCAGTTCGACTTCGCGGTGGCGTGAAGACGCGACAGGATATAAGGGATACACTGAGCATGATACGCCTTGACAGGATAAATCATTGTGTAATACTCCCCGAAACGCCAAATTATCATGGTATGATTCATAAAGCAAAAGATTACATTGCCTGGGGCGTTATTAATCCTGAAACTCTTGCGCAGATGCTGGAAAATAGGGGACGGCTCGAAGGCGGGGATGCTTTGACCCTTGAATACCTTACGAAGAATACCAAATTCAAATCGTTTGGTGAACTGGCAAAAGCCATTTGCGAAGGGAAATCATCTTTAGCCGATGTTCCTAAATTAAAGCATGTTTTCAGGATGCATCCGGCAAGAAAAGGACTTAAAGGCACAAAAAGGACATTCCAGGAAGGTGGAGACCTCGGGTTCCATGGCGTTGAAATCAATGCACTCTTAAACAAGATGAGGTAATTCTTATGGGCAAAGAAAAAACAAAGAAATTCAGAGGTTCAAGAACCTGCGGCGGCGGCACGCATAAGAACCGCAGAGGCGGCGGAAGCCGTGGCGGACGCGGGAATGCAGGAACATGCAAACACCATTTCGTCAGGTCAATGCAGCGGGGTCTCGGCTTTGGCAAACACGGGTTCAAAAGGCCGTTGTCGGTTGCTTCCGATAAAGTCATTGTAAATGTAGGCGAACTCGATGAAGCCATAGAGCAATTGGTGATAGATGGCTTTGCTGAAAAGAAAGGCGAAGCTTTTCACATAGACCTTGCAAATATCGGTATTGAGAAAGTGCTTGGCAGTGGAAAAATAACAAAACCGCTCTTTATTACGGCTAATGAATTCTCATCTGTTGCAAAACAGAAAATCGAAGAAGCCAAAGGACAGGCAAAAGCTTCACAACCCCCTAACGCAGAGTAAAAAAATATGGCATTTGAAAGTCTTGCCCCACTATTGAATCGCCTTCCTGCAGTATCACGCCCCGAAGGCCATGTGCATTTCAAGAAAAAACTGGGCTGGACCCTTGGGATTCTGGTCCTTTATTTTGCTCTGGCGAACATACCTTTGTTCGGGCTCGATAAAAGCTCAATAGATCTTTTTGAGCTCTACCGTGCATTCTTCGCCGGCGCGTCAGGTTCGCTCATGGTCCTTGGAATAGGACCCATAGTAACGGCATCGATAGTTTTGCAATTACTTGTGGGGGCAAATGTTATCAGGATGGATCTTACCGACCCGCACCAGCAGGCTATTTTCCAGGGTCTGCAGAAACTCCTGGTCTTTGTGATGATAGCCCTTGAAGCGCTGCCGCAAATCCTTGGAGGCTATATGAAAGCTGATGCAGGGCTTGCAGCGCAGCTCAATATTAGTGTCAGCTGGATAACTGTAGTGCTGTTCATACAGATATGCATCGGGGGCGTACTTATTCTCTACATGGATGAGATAGTCTCCAAGTGGGGTATAGGTTCGGGTGTGGGAATGTTCATTATCGCCGGCGTATCACAGCAAATCGTTCAGGGCATATTCAACTGGAAAACCGATAATACGGGAATGCCGATTGGTATTATTCCAAAATGGATATACATGGCGAGTCCCACATCAGGAGTTGATTTGAATTACATCCTGACAAACAAAGTCTTTTTCCTCTATAACGCCGGCATTCTGGCGCTATTGAGTACAGTAATTATCTATCTGATGGTTGTTTACGTAGAGAGTACAAGAATTGAGATACCGCTTGCCCATGCGGCTGTGAGAGGCGCACGAGGGAGGTTCCCCGTGAAACTTATCTATGCAAGCGTTTTGCCTATGATCCTTGTAAGGGCTTTGCAGGCAAATATCCAGATGGTGGGTCTTATTCTTTCAAGCAGGGGAATTACTCTTTTGGGTGAATTTAAGCAGGCTACGCCTGTGAGCGGCCTCATGTATTATCTCTCACCCATTAACGGGCCGAGTGACTGGATACCATCTCTTGTCGGGCCGAAGTTCACAAATCTTGGCGTTGCAGAGCCTGCAGTCTGGAAAATAATCCTTCATGTTTTTACTGATGCGTCCATGCTCGTATTTGGCGGCATAATATTCGCTCTCTTCTGGATTGAAACAACTGGTATGGGAGCAAAGAACGTGGCTGAAAAAATCCAAAAATCGGGAATGCAGATACCGGGCTACCGCAGAAGCAGCGGAACGCTTGAACGCGTGATGCAGCGGTATATCCCCAAGGTGACTGTAATAGGCGGCGCATTCATAGGATTGCTCACGCTCATAGCCAGCCTGCTCGGGACGCTGGGAGGCGCAGGCGGAACGGGATTGTTGCTCACAGTCAGCATCATGTACAGGCTGTACGAAGATATTGCAAGCCAGCAGATGATGGAGATGCACCCGATGATGAGAAGCTTCTTCGGGAAGGAATAAAAATTAGAAAAGAACAATCAATTTTTTAATTTTTACACGAACAGTGTTCTCAATTCCCACAATATCTTTGGATTTTTCTTGAATAAAATAAGCAACAACACAGGCAAAGCCATCTTACTCGTATCTACCCCTTTGAGCGAATGGGCAAGCTGGTTTAACTGTTCATCAGTTAGTTTGACGAGCAGGTTTTTGACTTTAAGGGATTTACTCAACTCAATCCCTATAGTTGCGCGCCATTTATCTTCATACTCTTTTAAAGTCTTAACAGAATAATCCCCTATTTCTTTTGCCTTGATACAAACCTCCCCCGCCATCTTCCCCGCATTCATTCCGTTTATGATGCCCCCTCCAGTTAATGGATCCGATTGCCTTGCAGCATCGCCTACAAGCATCAGCCCGTCAGTTACAGTCTGTTTTATCGGTCCGCTGACCGGGACTCCTCCAACCACCATTTCCAGGATTTTTGCATGCGGCATATAATTTTTCAAGAAATTCTCAAGGAGTGTAATAGCCCGGACGTTCCCGGATTTACTTCCGAGGAGCCCCAATCCGACATTCGCTGTGTGTTTGCCTTTGGGGAATATCCATACATACCCTCCGGGAGTATATTTTTCACCCAGATAGAACATACTGTATTCGCCGGCGTCGATATTTGAAACCAGGAACTGTGCGCATGTATCGATATCTACGGGCTTTAAAGACGTATCTATCCCGCCCCATCTTCCAACCTTTGATTCCACCCCATCAGCGCCGATTACGATATTAGCTTTAATCTCATGTGTTTCCCCCATATACATGGCATTTATCCCTGTTACTTTACCGTTACTCCGCAATAATCCGGTCGCCCGTGTCTTTACCATCACTTCGGCTCCGGCCATTGCAGCCTGCTGGGCAAGCGCCCGGTCAAAAACCTTTCTTTCAAGAGTGTAACCAGCCTTTCCGCTGGATGCTTCCTCTGACATTTTTATTTCAGTCCCGTCAGGTGAGAGTATCTTGGAGCCTTTTACTTCTGCCGCTATCCACCGCGGGTCAGGTTCTATATGTTTTTTTAAATCCTCTTTTCCTACACCTTCAGCGCACCTTACAGGGTCCCCTATCTCCTGCCTCTTTTCAATGAGCAGGACATCAAGCCCGCCAGAAGCTGCGGTTTTTGCGGTTATTGAACCTGCAGGACCTGCTCCCACAACGATTACATCGTACCGATTTTTCATTTCACAACCACCAGTGCGCCCACGGGACAGATTTTCGCGCACACGCCGCAATTTGTGCACGTATTATTCACCTCTATCCAGGTCTCTACCAGTTCAAGCGCTCCGACCGGGCATACACCCACGCATGCCCCGCAGTACCCGCATTTATAACGATTTACATTTACAGTCATAGGCTCGCCTGCTAACGCAGTTGGCACATATAAATTTTATTAAACAGCAACTTAAGAAAAGTATCAAATCACAGCTTTTGGCTGTTATAATTTTCAATATTTTTTGAATTGGTTTCAACCTTCTCAAAAAGTACGGGTTTCTGGACAATCTTGAAATTATTGAATTTTATATACATTTTTTCTATTCTCTTTCCCGGGATACCGGCTTTGAGCAGTTTTACTCTTTCTTTAGACGTCTCTAGCATTTACCCTTCTCCCATTTTTGATTGGTCATCTATTTAACGAGACATTATATAAATATTGTGGTTCTAATACGATGCAGTTTAAATACTATAATATCACAAATCAAAACAGACGAGGAGGGATATATCTGAGTAATATATTATTCAAAGATGCAAAAATCACGAAGCCTGAAGATAACCAGCCTGAACAGATAAAGAGAATTTTTCCATATATTTCGCCTGTTGAAAAAGGTGATATTGTAGCAGTAAAAATACATCCGGGGGAATACGGGAACACAACTCACATAAGACCTGTAATTGCACGGACTGTGGTTGACCTCGTGCTGGAGGCTGGCGGCATACCGTTTGTGACCGACACCACTACATTATACAGAGGGATGAAACTGAACGCGCCGAACCTTATCAAAGGCGCTTCGATGAACGGTTTCACACATGCGAGCATGAACGCCCCTTTTATTGTAGCTGACGGCTTAAGAGGCGGCGACGGCAAAGAGATAGAGATTAATGGGGAAGCGCTTGGCAGCATTACGGTTGCCTCAGCCATTGCGCAAGCCGATTCGATGATAGTCGTCTCCCATGGAAAAGGTCATCCGGCTTCGGGATTCGGGGGCGCCGTAAAGCATCTGGGCATGGGATGTCTTGACAGGGCGGGAAAGATAAAGGTGCATGAGGTGGGCAAGCCCTCCATCGACCCTGAAAAATGCATACAGTGCGGGGATTGCGTGGAAATATGCCCGTGGGGCGCAATTGTGCCGCCTGAAATCGACCATACAAAATGCTGCGGCGAGCTTTCATGCGCAGACGCATGCCAGCAGGAGGCTATCATCCCGCCGCCTGATGCCTCGGAGAAAATGCAAAAAAGGCTTGGCGAGGCTGCTCTGGGTCCGATAAAGGCTCTGAAAGGAAGGATTGGGTATATCAACTGGGTCTATGACCTCACGCCGGGATGTGATTGCTTCAATTTTTCGGGTGAGCGCTTTGTTGAAGATATAGGTATCCTTGCGGGGCGCGACCCTGTGGCAATTGATTCTGCGACGATCGATTTAATCAACGGGAGAATGAAGCCGGACGGGAAGGCGATATATACTGTATGGGGCGTGGATCCGTGGATACATATCGAAGCTGCTGAAAAAATAGGATGCGGAAGCCGGGAATATAACCTTGTGAATCAGGAATAAGTGAAAAAGCATTAAGCAATCGCTTTGATACATAAAGTTAATAAACAGACGACTCCAAGTATAGATTAGAGACAGAGAAACAAGGAAATCTTAAACCCACCAGTGACTTATTACTCAGTTGAGATAAAATCAATTAAAAATCAAAAGATGCGAGGTAAAACCATGTCAAAACTTAAAAAGCGGGAACTTGAAAGAAAAGGCGAAAAAAAGCGAAAGATTCAGGAGAGCAAATTAATGGATGAGCATCTTGTGGATTTAATGAAAACAAAAGGGGAGCTGGAGGAGCTGCCTGAGGAAATATAAGTGAAGGTAAAAGTAAAAATTCTTTCAGGGGGTGTCAAAGAGCAGGTTCTGGAACTTTCACCGGATTCAACGTACGAGGAGATGTTAAAATCCCTGAACATAAATCCTGAAATAGTCCTGGTGTTCCGCAAAGGCATTCCTGTACCGCTGGATGAAAAGGTGACTTCTGACAGTGTGGAAATCCTGAGGGTCGTGACAGGAGGCCGGCGGTGATGCAGTTAACAGATGCATACGGAAGGACGATAAGAAGTCTCAGGATATCCCTGACGAACCGCTGCAACCTGAAATGCCTGTATTGCCATCGTGAAGGTGAGACGCGGAAGATAAACAATGAGATGGCATGCAGGACTATTGGAAATATAGTCAGGGCTTCACAGGCTTTCGGGGTGGACAGGGTGAAATTCTCTGGCGGGGAACCTTTAATCAGGGATGATTTTGAGGAAATCATCAAATCGCTTCCCAGGCTCAAGGATGTCTCAGCGACAACCAACGGAACCTTTCTTGCGCAAAGGGCGAAAAGTCTTGCAGAAAGCGGACTTGACCGCATTAATATCAGTCTTCCTTCTCTCTCGCCTGAACAATACAGGAAAGTCACAGGTGGGAATATTAGTAAAGTACTGGAGGGGATTGACGCTGCCGTTGATTGGGGCATGACGCCTGTTAAACTGAATATGGTGCTCCTCAAAGGGATAAATGATACCGAAATCCTGAAAATGATGGATTTTATCAGGAAGTTTGAAGGGAAGGTTATCCTGCAACTGATAGAATTAATGGATTTCCGGGGAACTGCGCAATATCAGGTTGATATAAATGAAGTTGAAAAATTCCTTGAATCCAGAGCCTCAAAAATTGAAGAAAGGGTAATGCACAGGAGAAAGAAGTACCATATCGGAGGCGTAGAAGTCGAGCTTGTCAGGCCAATTGATAATTCGCATTTCTGCGCCAATTGCAACAGGCTTCGCGTCACTTCGGACGGAAGGCTGAAACCCTGCCTTTTCAGGAACGATAACCTTGTGGATGTGAATAATAAAGAACCCAGTGAGATCATGGAGTTAATGAAGCTTACAATGGATAAAAGAGAACCATTCTACAAGGGTTGAACAGGATTTAAATTATAATGCGGTGGTTCTTTATGGATCTTATTAATAAAACTGTACTCAAATATTTCGTTTTCTGAAAGCAGCCTTGAGATGTATTTCAGCCTGTGGAGCACGGGCACAAAAGCCATTGTCGAACCTACGAACTCGCTTGACAGGGAAGCGCAATATTTCGGGGAGACTTTGTAAGCGCTCACCACAAACTCTTCATCCACAATCCCTGTGAGTTTTGAAACAATTTTTGCTGCATCCTGTGGTTTTGTCCTGATGAAATTACTTGCTTTTTCATGAAGTTTAAGGAAGTCCAGAATCACATCAGGATATTGCATCAGCTCCTTCCGGATAACTATTCCGTAGCTTGGGTTATCTGGCCACAGGGCATGCGGCGGGATGATTATATTTGCGCCGCAGGTGCGCGCGGCGGCAACAGCAAGAGACGGCGTACCGACTGCAGCATCGATATCACCATCAACCAGCGCCTCAAGAACAAAGTCCGTCCAGGCAAAGTTCTTAACCTCAATGTTGAGCTTTGCCTCATTTATGGCATTGTTGATGATGACATCGTGGATTGAGCCTTTTGGAGGGGAACCGATGCTCTTCCCTTCAAATTGTGAAAGCGCCGAATTCAAATTCCCCGAATCTTCAAGAGTCCTGTATTCATTCCGGGCAATCAGCACGGTTCCTTCCACATGACCTCCTGCAACGCAGATAATCGGAATTCCCATGTCGATTCCGATAATTGCAGGAGGCAGACCGATATAACCGATGTCGATTTCCTCGTTTGCGAAGGCTTTAACGATGTCAGGACCTGAGGCAAAAAGTTTCCAGTTCGCGTGAATGCCTGCTTTTTTTAACCAGTCTGTGCCCATCAGGATGAAAGATGTATGATATACGGTTGAGAGATGACCAATGTTGACGAGTTTTGGGTTAAGCATGATATTTTTAAGGAGAGTTGGTAGCAAAAACGTTTCTATAGTAAGTTAAATCTATGTTTTTAATAATATTTAAGAAACCATTAAATATTAAACGCAACCATCTGTATTTAAAAAATATTCGAGGAGTAACTTTAACTTGGGAATTGAGGAAGAGTTGCAAAATGAGAAGTTGCAAAATTCTCGTGATTTTAACGAGATTACTCTTGCAATAACCCTATTAGCTGGAGTATCGGCTTTTTTATTAAAAACGGTTGATTATTTTAGTACTAATGTGATTGTTTTAAGTGATTATCTTCAACTTACGGTTTATTTTTTAGTACTGTTATTATTACTTGAATTTTCAATGGTTTTTTTGTTTCTAATACTAAAAGGGTATTTAATCTCTATAAAATCAGAAAGTAAAGTGATAAAAAGCATTACACAGAAATTATTTAAATCTATTTTTATACTTCCTATCTTGTGGATTATTTTTTCCGTTTTTACCCTTTTATCATATGAGATATTTAAAGATCCAAATAAAATTAATAATTATAATAATATATTCGATTTTTATTGGATATTCGCCTCTATGATTATTCTATGGATATACGTCCGTCTCGCCAAAATATATTTAATCAGATCACTAAAAAATATCTTGTTTAAAATAAGTCATATCAAGATTAAGCCTCTCTTTAAAAATTTCGATTTTAAAAACTATATGATTCTTAACTTTAGTCCACTGATTATTTTATTAGTATTATTGTTAGTTTTACTATTAGTAGCAATAGTATTAACAGCTCCTTTATATTTATTAACAGGCTCTTTTTCGATAGAAGATTTCTCACAATCACATACAAATACTATTCAAACGTTTAAAATAAAAGAAACAGGGATAGCGTATTCTACAAATTATATAAAATTGTACAAAATGAATGCCAACGATAGTAATATTTTTCAGTACATTGATGAAATCACAATAAACAACGCTCAAGAAAGTTTATCAAGAAACAAATTTATGATTGGAATAAAATATGAGGGCATCTGGTATTTGAATATTAATACCTCCAGTTTGCAGGCTGGAAATTATTTATTGCATGCTGAAGTTACAAACGGCGTATCCGATAAAACGATCTTTGGAACAATTAAAAAACACGACGAGAAATTATTTTATATTGCGCCAAGAATTTCTAATAGTTCATCATATTCTTCAGAAGATTTAGGCAATTTGATTTAATAATACACTACATCCACCACATACTTTTCAGCAAGCGCAAGTATCCTTGCAAGCAAATCATCGCTGTCATACTGCCATTTCCCCAATAACCCGGAAACTTCCCTGCCCACAACATCATCAAATCCGGCTTTCACACGGATTATAACCGAACCTTCGGGAACCATCGAATGCTCAAGAACACCGTCTATATCCCCGTCAATTATCCCGATAACAGGAACTCCGAGGCGCGTCAATATGTCTGCCGCGATGGTTGTGGTATCGTCTCCCACGGTTATGACAAGCCCCGCATCTTTTACAAGTTCAAATGTGGATTCGGCGCAATGGTCGATTATGGCGATTTTGCTTTGCTGGATACATCTGACATTTTTTATCTTTGGCTTTTGCCTGGTTCTCCTGATGCTCCCGGTCTTTACTTTTGCTGTAAAAAGGTTGATTGTCCTGTTTTCCAGCTTTTCAAGACCATGTGGCTTTATTCTTATTCCCCGAACCTCGACTACCTTGCCATCTTTGCAGACGATTTCAGGGTCAGGTTGTGCAATCTCCCCGATTACGACCCCATCGAGGCGGATATTTTCACCTTTGAAAGCTCCTGCTATGCGGCGGATAATCCGGTCCCCGTCCACTCTCACATGTGACGGCGCGGCTTTTCCCGGTTCCAAAGGGAGGTCGTAACCGCCCGCCAGCGTATTTTTTACAAATTCAGCGCAGGGTTTCGTCTGGGAACTATAGTAAATTATCCTGCCATCGAAATCCGGGCGCTCGATATGCACGAACGGTATATATTCACCAACTTTCGATGCCACGATTCGCCCGAAATGGCACCCGGTATCAAGTGTTTTTCCGTGGTTGAGCAATATCGCCAGGTCTATCCTGTCTTTTAAAAAGAGAATGGTCTCACTCGGCGTAAGTCCCTGTGATATATCGATAACATCTTCAAGACCGGAATCAAGAACCGCCGTTCTTCCCATCGTTCCGCCAAGCGATGCTGTGACATCATGCTCCCTGCTGAATATATCGATTATCCGCTTTGCTGAACCCACATCGATAATCTCAGGACCATGAAGGATGATTCCTATGCGCATGTTATTTCATTGATTTTTGCAGGATAAAGATTTAAGTACCAAAAATAATGGTTTAACTATGAAACTTACAGATATTATTATTGCGATAATCGCCCTGGTTATTGCATTTCTTTTAATAAGGATACTGTCCATCCTTTTATGGCTCGTGGTAGTTTTGATAATAGCTTATTTTGTGTACTTATTTTTAAAAAAAGCATTATGATATAATGATGTAAAAACTAGCTTCCATAATGTCTATC
This sequence comes from uncultured archaeon, assembly GCA_902386255.1. Taxonomy (GTDB): domain Archaea; phylum Halobacteriota; class Methanosarcinia; order Methanosarcinales; family Methanoperedenaceae; genus Methanoperedens. The sequence continues at coordinate 14,123 of CABMII010000172.1, read as the reverse complement.
AAGGAAATAATGTACAACAAAAATAACAATCCAGAAAATCACTGCACCAAATAAGGCGTTCTGCCAATCTATGGTTTTATTTTGCAGGAAATATTTTAGCAGGATAAAAATAACAAAATAAACAATTGATGCTATAGTAGCTGTAAAAAAAGGACTCTTTTTTTCCATGATACCAACGTAATGATTTAATATATCAAATAACTTTCTTCTTATGGTATTTAGCATAAATAAATACAGTCTCTAAAATATGGAAAATTATTTGAGATAAACGAATATATATTTACGATTGGCATAGAAAATATGGGGGAATATTTGCGGAACAGGAAAAAGAATCAAAATCCATTTTAAGCCGGAGAAAGTTCCTGATTTATCTGGGAATTTTTTTTGGTATAATAATTGGCTTACTCGGTATATTAAAAATGGTGGGGATAAAGACTATCAACTGGTTTCGCATAAGGAGCGTCGAACAACCACCCCGGTTTGACCCGGGTGTATGGAAATTGACTGTAGAAGGACTTGTGGATTCCCCTCTTGTTATAACCTATGATGAACTTTTGGCTCTTGAAAGCGAAGAACAGGTATCTGATTTTCACTGTGTGGAAGGGTGGTCTGTGGATGCTGTGAAATGGAAAGGTATCAGGTTAAAAGTACTTTTTAATAAGACGGGTCTTAAACCGGAAGCAGCATTTGTGACATTTTACTCTGCAAGCGGCCTGTATAGCGACAGCCTTTCATTGAATGAGGTCGTGGAGCCCCAGGTCATGCTTGCCTATATGCTGAACGATGAGCTGCTGCCCCAGGTACAGGGAAGGCCACTGCGCCTTGTGATGCCGCGAATGTTCGGATATAAAAGCGTGAAATGGGTAAACAGGATAACGCTTACGCAAACACAGGAGGTTGGTTACTGGGAAAGGGCAGGTTATAACATTGATGGGGTGTCTTACCCTTAATATGAGAATATTGAGATTCGACATCAGCAGCAGGTTATTACACTGGTCTCATGCTGTATTTTTTATCTGGCTCCTGATAACAGGCATTGGCATGTTCCTGACACCAAAATCCCTTCTTGGAAACCCGTTGTTGAAAATGGCGCATGTATATGCTTCCCTGCCTTTTATATCGGTTCCAATCCTGATTTATATTTTGAGCAGCACCCGTGACGATATCAGTGAGCTGAAATCCTGGGCAGGCGAGGATTTAAAATGGTTTATCGAAATACTAAAAAACAATAAAACACACGTCACCGGCAAGTTCAGCGGTGGGCAGAAAACGAATTTTTTCCTGACATTACTTCTAATCATCGGGCTCTCATCATCAGGTTTTATAATATGGATGAAGTCAATGTTCAGTGTGAGTTTTATAGAATTTAGTTTCATTGTTCATGATTTCCTTGCTGAAATAGCCATTTTGTTGTTAGCCGGGCATATCATTTTCACGCTGTTTAATATTGAATCACTGAAGGGAATTATTAACGGAGAAGTAAATTCGGAATGGGCAGAGAAACATTACCCGGCTTGGGTTTGTGGAAAAATAGAAGTTAACAAAAATGATGCAAAAAGATATATTTAAAGAGTACATTGTATTCCCCCGATGAAAAACTCCATTATGGTAATTTTCATTGTATTGTTTCTCGCGTCAATACTTCCAATATCAGAAGGTACGTCCGCAAATCATACTCTGGAAATTACTTCACTAACTATTAATTTTGATAAAACCAATGCCACATTCATAGTGAATTATGACCTTGGTAAAATTCCAAAAATGTATATTCTTCTATTTGGAAGTAAAAGCATTGAACCCAAAATCAACGATATCTTCTCGAATTTTAATTATGATATCGTGAAAATGAACCAGGACCAAACGATTCTCAACGTAAAAAACATCTCGCGGCTTGAAAACGGATATTATTTGCACGATTCACGCAAGCTTGGAACCAGTATAAGATCCATCATCGTTTCCACTCCCGATTCGCCTCGCATAAAGGAATTCTCCAATCTTAATGCAACACCTAATACATTTTACCGCTCATGATGTTTCTTTTTCTGGAAGACCGAGGGCAAATGGACAAGGTAAGTCCCGTCCTCTTTAAGCGCCATTACGATTTCGTCTCTTTCCAGCAGCGATTCGAGATTTAATTCGTATGAACCCGGGGATACTATTCTCACTGATTCCACCCTCTCACCTATTTCATCAGGTTTCGGTTCCGCTTTCGTTTCCTTTGATTCGTGCTCTGCGACCTTGTTTCCAAGAATTTCATCAACCTCTTTGATAAATCTTGAAGCTGCGGGGGGTATTGCCTCCTTTATCCTGGTTTCGGAATGGGGTTCGGCTGCATCTTTTACATAAAGGAATTTATTCCAGCCGCATTTCGGGCAGCCGTTAAGTATTATTGCAGCGCCGTCCTTGAAAATACCCTCGCATCGCGTACATTTATGTGGCATAAAACTATGGTGCTGAAACGAGGGCGCTTATGAGGTCCCTGTCCTTTTTTATAGTCTTCAACTGGTCTGCCGGGCCTATTACTGTGAGCCTTGTTTTTACAGTGTTTTTCCCGAACAGTTTACCCAGTATATTGTTATCATGTTTTACAGGGTAGCTTTCTATCTCTATCCCTGAGAAATCGTCAGGAGCTATCTCAGTCATTGTAAGTTCTATGAGTTTTGTCTGCTCGTTCGGCGTGAGACCTTTCTCCAGAATGAGGATTTTCCCGTTCCTGACCTCGTCCAGGATCAACCGCACCTTTTCCATTGAAGTCATTCCATCGAGTTTATCCTCCGAAATTAAATCCATTTGAATTCCTTTCATCATAAAGCGACACCTCGCTTTGTGCGGTCCCGAGTCACGCCTGTCTTCGACACGCTTTGCGAACGGGAGGGCGTGTTGGGGTATGCGCAGCATACCCCTTCGTTTAATAAAACTTTCATAAAGTTTTTCATTTAAAATCACCCGAAGTGCGCAGCAATCTGTTGATACAGTGCATCTATGTTCTGTCCTTCAAGAGCGGATATGGGTACGAGGGGATGCTGAGGGAACGCGCTGTGAATCCTTGCAGGCGATGAGGTGGGAAGATCTATCTTATTGGCTGCTATCAAAAGCGGGAGCTTTCGAGCTTCCATATTGCCTATCACAGTCACATTCACCTGCGTGTATGGGTCCTCAGTCGCATCCATTACAAGTATTACGCCGTCAAGGTCATCCAGCCATTTAACTGCTTCAATCACGCCTTCGGTCGCTTCTTTTGCCCGCCGTTTCGATTCTTCTTCAGTGAGCCCGAATGACATGAAATCATGGAAATCGATCTTGGTGGCAAGTCCAGGCGTATCGATTATATCCAGGGTCACGGATGAGCCGTTGCATTCGATGGTCACTCCTTCGCGTCGGCGCGCCCTGCGGGTCTCATGCGGAATATGGGAAACCGAACCCATGGCATCGCCGGTCCAGTCCCTCACTATCCTGTTCGCAAGCGTGGTCTTCCCCGCATTGGGAGGACCGTATATTCCAATCCTCGCTTTCTTTTTCTTGAATAAGCGTTTTATCCAGTTAAAATTCTGCCTCAGCCTTTTTATTATGCCCATAGTCATCATGCCTCAATGTTTAATATCAGTTCTCTCTTTTTTAGTTTTCCGTCAATATGTTTCATCTCATCTCTGTGTTAATGCATCAAAAATCTGTCTTTCAATTACTTCCTGAATATCAGAGGCACTTTTGAATATATACGTTCAAGCAACAGCAAGATTTTTAAGACTGACTGAAAGCGGTCTTTCTGCTTTCAACGCGCTTACTTTTAAGATAGAAAAACCAATAACGTTTCCTTTGGTATCAACTTTTTCCATCACCGCATCGTTTTCCGTTTCCTTGAAGTATCCCGCCTTTTTCTCAAATATGACTTCAAGGTAGTCGCCTTCTTTGTCGTACCATATTTTTATTTCTTTTCCCATAAGATTATTCCTCTTTTTATCGTGTCTGTGAAATAAGCAGTAATGATAAATAAATCATTAGCTAATACTTTAACTACAATACATAAATACTTCTCAGTGACCGGGGTTTTGTCATAATGCCTGTAAAATAGCTCAACATCCGGGTCTGTTCTTGATTTGACAATAACATCGGGATTCATAAGAGTATCCTGTATTTTATCAATCTGTCCGGACATTTCTGGATGGTCAGTCTCGATATGCTCCTGGCGCTCGGGCGTTAGTCGAATCTCTCGACTGTGTATGTCTTTAAATAATTTCATTGCATCAGCCACTTTCTATCACTGCCAGACCCGAGATTTTCCAGACGCCTTTTTCTATTTTTATTGCATGCAGGCTTTTGAGATTTCTTCCGAAACTGTTCAATAGTTGAGTAAAGAAGTTATCTTTTTCATAAATTATCTGATTAGCTTCGTAAATCTCGAGCATTAACGGAGAAACTGAATCTATTGCATGTGAAATTTCGTCTTTGCTTACCAGATTCAGGTGGATCGAAGTTGCATATTTTAATTCTATATCTTCTGTTAGTTCCAGAGTCATTTTATCGCGCGCTCGCCAGTCTTTTATGAGAGTTTCGCAGACTACGAGAACATCTATGTCAGAAGTGGTAGTGAAGTTGCCTTTGACTACGGAGCCGAATAACACAACGGCTAAGAGGTCTTGATTGAATTTTTGTTTGAGTAAGTCTATCAGTTCTAAGATGAGTTCAGCTTGCATTTAGATTACCTTGATAGAAACTCGTCTATCATATAGTTTATTTCTTCCACAGGTAATCTAACTTTGCTTAGCAATTCAAAAAATTTCAAAGTCTAAAGTTAGCGCTCCCCACATGGTATCCCATTATAATGCCCTCGTATTTCTTGCTCAATTGCCATTCTTCCTTGTTGTTGCAAATTCGGAGTATAATATACCGCAATAACAATAGTGCTTTGACAATTTCTCCTCCAGCATATATTTCTATCATGATTTTCCACTCTTGTTTTTACCGTAGCCGATTCGCCGACATCAATAAGATAATACTCACCATTTCTTTGGCAAAGGATAGCATAAACCCCGATCGGTCCTCCAAGTCTTCCAGTGAGTTATACGGCCCATCGAATTCGTAACCATCAATTGTTATACTCATAATATTTCCGTTGCTTTTGTCTCGCAAGTTGTTATAGTTCGTTATACCCTTCTTGAATATATTACGCATCTTTCATCCTGACGATGATTTATTCATATGAACCACCTTTACTTCAAATAGCTTTATAGATAATTTCGTAATCACTCCATCCATCATATTGAATTTGGTAACTCCCAATATTTGAAGGAACTTCGAATGCTAGACTACCTTTGAGTGTTCCTGCGTCAAGTAAATCAACCGTATCCAATTTATCATCTAAATTATAAGACTCCGTTGCAATATCATATTTTACATTATTTGCTATTATCTTAAAGAAAAACGGATTTGTGTTAAATTCTTTATATCCACGATTTTCTATGTTCATTGTAATTACTAAGAACACTTTATCTGATTTAGCTTCTCCAAATTGTCCAATCGAGTCAACCTTTTTAGCGGAATAACTAATGATTATACTTTTTTGAGACTGTGTTTGTGTGGGTTTTGGTGTTGAAGCAACTGTAGATTTAGGATTTTCAATTGAAGTCGGTGCACTTGGTTGTGATTCCACGCATCCCAATGCTATTACGGATACTAACACGATTGCAATTATTCCAATAATTTTTAGTTTCATTTTTGCCACCACATCCCTATACAAATTTAACTCTTATAAATCTTTCTTAATACGATTATAAGAGTACAATTGGATTTACTTACTTATTTTTCATTATGTTAAAAGACTTCCGAAGTCTGCATGTATTTATTGCACAAGAAGTTCCTTATCGATATAATCATAGCCTTAAGAGATGCTCCGCTTGCATTTAATGAAATTCAAAGTCGATTAAAAATTTATTCGGATACACTATCAAGAAGGCTTAAAGAACTTGAAGAATTTGGGGTTATTGAAGCTTCAATTACTCAAGAAGAAAAAGGAAAAAGAGTAAGATACAGGCTTACTGATAAAGGTAATAAGATAGCGATTTTAGTGGTTGAAGGAGTAAAGATATTAGAAACTGCTGAAGAATTATTATAACAACGTTAAAATCATATCGTACATCCTTCTTTCCACAGTTTTATCCTGCGCCTTCAAAACTCACTTAGCTTCAACTGCCTTCTTGAACACTTCTCGCCCGGAATCTCAACAGGATAAACACCGCTCAGGCAACCCACACACAAATCATCCATGGGAATCCCGATAGAGCTCACAAGCCCTTCTATGCTCAAATATCCCAGGGAATCGGCATTAATCAAAGCCTCAACACCTTTCACCGACTTATAAGCAGCCACAAGTTCCTCTCTTGTAGCCATGTCAATCCCGAGATAACACGGTGAAATAATCGGCGGGCTGGCAACTCTCATGTGAATTTCCCTCGTTCCCGCTTTTCGGATCAAATCGATTATCCGCCGCGAGGTTGTACCGCGCACAATGCTGTCGTCAATGAGCACAACGCTTTTGTTTTCGATGTTCGGCTTTATAGTATTGAGCTTCAATCTGACCGCAGTCTCTCTCATATCCTGGCCAGGCATGATGAAAGTCCTTCCTATGTAACGGTTCTTCATTAATCCTTCCATATAATCAATGCCTGAACTCTTGGAAAAACCTATAGCATACGTAATTCCCGAATCAGGCACCGGGGAAACAATATCGGCTTTCACAGGGTGCTCCCTGAAAAGCGCCTCCCCTATGCGCATCCTGACATTATAGACAAGCTGTCCATCTATAACCGAATCACCCCGTGCAAAATAAATATATTCAAAGACACAGTGGGCGCAATTTTTCGATTTGATCAGCTGGCGGCTTTCGTACGACCCGTTACTGAAAATAAGCATTTCCCCCGGAGCAACATCACGAATAAAATCCCCGTTTAATATATCAATAGCAACACTTTCCGACGCCACCACGAAACCATTATCAATACGTCCAAGGCACAACGGCTTTACTCCCAGCGGGTCGCGGATAATGACAAGCGTTTTATCAATCAGGATGGCAAGCGAATAAGAACCCACAAGCCTTTTCATCATCTCCCTGACAGCACCTTCAAGTTCATTATGCATGAGTTCTTTGACCAGAAGTTGCGCAATGACCTCGGTGTCAGAATCCGAGAGAAATATCCTCCCCTCTTTTACAAGCTCCTCTCTCAATTCTCTTGAATTTACAAGATTGCCATTATGGGCAATCGCTATTGTCCCGCTGCTGAAACTGACAAGAAGAGGCTGGCAATTCTCGATCTTTGAGCCGCCTGTAGTCGAATAACGGACATGCCCGATGCCGACATGACCTTTTAATTTCTGGATATCGGCTTTATTAAAAACATCAGGCACGAGTCCCATGCCTTTTAAAGTCTGGACACAGTTCCCGTCATGGACGGTTATGCCTGCAGATTCCTGGCCCCTGTGCTGTAAAGAATATAAAGCGTAATAGATAGATAGTGCGGCAGGCGCCTCTTCTTTATATGAGACACCGACTATACCGCATTCTTCATGCAACCGGGGTCACCTTAATATCCGCATTTTTCTTGCCATTTGTATGATCTCATTCGTTTGGTCTTACCAAAACCGCATGATGCACACATTTTAGTATGGGTATTAAATGAAACACTACCGCATCTTCTGCATTTTATATGGGTCTTATGCTGGCGCATACCCATTGATGGCGTACCTTTTGACATTTATTATCACCTTTTTTTATTTTAAGGGGAAATGAATACGATATTATCCCCACGGACAACTACAGTTCCAAGTTTCTTCGTTTCGTTCTCTTTTATTTCCTCGGCTTTTTCCAGTACTATGTTCATATGAATATCGTAGCCCTGTAATTCGCCTCTGAATTCCCTTGAGCCCTTTAACCGTATCAATACGGATTTGTTCAATGCATTGTTTAGAATGTCGAGGGGTCTGTTTCCCATAAAACGCTCCTGATTATTAGTAAACTATTAATTCAATAGTGCACCAAAGTGGTCAGGACAATATTTAAAACTATTGGTGGCAAATGAAAACCTTTAAGAAAGGTTTATCAAAAGAAGGGGTATGCGCCATACCCCTATACGTCATAAAGGGGCGTAACCCTTTATGAAAATAAAATCACGGAATGTATTGAGAAAGACTGAAGAAAAGGCTCTGGTACATGATATTATGGAAGCCTTTGGAGACGTCTCATCTTTTATTGGAAAGAAGCTTGAATATGTAGAATCGGATGAATGTGATTTTATTTTCGTGGACGGTGAACCGCTATTATTTAAGATTGAGGGAAAGATATTCCCGACTGTGAAAGGCGCCCTCAAGTTGAACCCGTCACGGCGCAGGATTGTGGTTGACCCGGGAGCAGTGAAGTTCATTATAAACGGGGCTGACGTAATGGCTCCGGGAATAGTGGATGTTGACCCCACTATCAGGGAGGGCGACCTTGTTATAGTAGTGGAACAGGCTCATGGGAAGGCGCTCGCCATTGGAAGAGCCCTTATGCCTGGAAAGGATATGATAGGAGGAAAGGGAAAGGCTGTTAAATCCATCCACTACGTCGGGGATGAATTGTGGAAGCTTGAACAGAAATAAATAAATAGATACAAACAGTAAGGGGTAAAGGAGATGATTTCATGGCGTCGAAATTTTTAGATAAGTTCCTTGGAAGCGGGAAAAAGGCAAAAGCAGAGGCAGAGGAATATCAAGAACTTGATTTATCGGAATTCGAGGAAGGTTTCAAGGATGAACCTACGGGTACTTTTATCCGGATAGCTGAACTTTCCGGGCTTGATATCATGCCGGAATTAAAAAAGCAGATATACGGCGGGAATATCCTTATGATTGATATATCGCCTGCAAAAAAGGACAAACTGGTTTTCGACAGGGCGATTAAGGATTTAAAACAGGTTGTTGGCGATGTGCATGGCGATATTGCAATGATAAAGGAAGATCAGGTCATTGTAACCCCGCGCGGCGTGCGTATCGACAGACAAAAGTTAAAGTGAATTCAAACAATATTCATCCTCTGACAGTTACCAGAAGCGTTTGCCCGCTTTGTCATAAGGAGCTACTGACAAACTGGGTTCCGGATAATATTCCTTTTTTCGGGGAAGTGATGCACATCACTTCTATTTGCGAATGCGGATTCCGGTATTCGGACACTTTAATACTGGCACAGCGCAAGCCTGTGCGTTATGAATTGAAAATAAAAAACCAGGACGACCTTGATGCGCGGGTGGTGCGCTCCACGTCAGGGACGATAAGGATACCCGAACTCGGGGTAGATATTGAACCTGGGCCGGCCTCCGAATCCTTCGTCTCTAATATCGAAGGCGTGCTTGACAGGGTTGAAGAGATACTTGGAATGGTGACGCGCTGGGGCGAGGAAGAAAAAACAGCGCGGGCTTCTGAACTTCTCTCGATTCTGGAAAAAATTAAGGCAGGGGAATATGAGATAACCGTTATCATCGAGGACCCGTTGGGCAACAGCGCCATAATTGCTGAAAATGCAACGAAAAGGGAGCTTACGGCTGAAGACGTTGCTCATCTGAAAACCGGTATGATAATTTTTGAGAAATAACAGCATTTTCGTAAGGCAAAAAGCATATCTTGTCATCCTGCAGCTCCTGGATTCAATAATAGCAGGGAAAAAATATCCCGATATGCTGCTCGGTGAGCTTTTTAAAAAAGATACATTTTCATCCGCCGAAAAAGCAACAATAGTAGAGTTCATTTACGGAATCCTGCGCCACCGCGGAAGGATTGATTATATTATAGAACATGCATCAAATGCCTCGCTTCATGATATTGATCTAAATATTCTCAATATAATCAGGATTTGCACTTCCCAGGCAGTATTTACCGGCGCATCGGCTGCCGGTATTATAAATAACGCGACTGCGCTTTGCGTGGATGAGAAAAGGTTTGAGGGTTTTGTAAAAAGGACGGTTGAGGGGATAATAAAAAATAAGGACAAGGTAATCTTCCCGGATAAAGAAAAGGCACCTGTAGAATATATTTCGGTTTATCATTCACATCCTGCATGGATTGTGGAAAAATGGCTGAAAGAGTTTCACGAACCAGGCGAGGTGGAAGCGCTTTGCATAGCGAATAATCACGAACCTCCCTTAACAATACTCGTAAATCCCCTCAAGATAAAACGCGAGCTGCTCCAGGAGTCTCTTGACCATGAGGGCTATACTTCATCACCCACAATGTTTTCGCCTTTCGGGCTTATTGTTGATAAAAAAGAGGATATTTTTAAAACAAATGCCTTTGCGAACGGGGCTTTTGAGGTGCAGGATGAGGGCAGCCAGCTTATTACCCTTCTTACGGGCGCAAAGCCGGGAGAACTTGTCGTGGATGCATGTGCGGGAAACGGTGGAAAGTCCCTCTTCCTTTCAGGACTGATGAAAGCACAGGGAATTGTGCTGGCCATGGATACCCACACAGGCAAACTCGCAAATCTCAGGCGGAGGGCGGACAGGAGCGGCGCTTCGAACATAAGAACCATGATACCTGATGCAGCTGCTCTACAGGAGCTCAAATGCTCGGCAGACTGTGTGTTTATCGATGCCCCATGCTCGGGAATGGGAGTGTTCAGGAGAAACCCGGATTCGAAATGGAGGCTGACAGGGAAAGACATAAGAGAGCTTTCTGCCAAGCAAAAGGAAATAATAAGGGAATATAGCGGTCTCGTAAAGCCCGGCGGGAGGCTTGTCTATGCCACATGCACTATCAGCAGAGAGGAAAATGAGGATGTTGTGCGGGGGTTTCTTGATGAGAGACAAGAATTCCACTTAATCCCTCCTTCTGAAATGAACCCTGAGATATTTGGCAAATTTACGACAGGAGAAGGATTCTTCAGGTCATTGCCGCATGTCCATAATACAGATGGGTTTTTCGGGGCTGTGATGAGATTAAATAATGATAGTAAGGGGTTTCAATAAATCATCTCACCCCTTATGAACGCCGCCGACCTCTCATCCTGCGGCGCCGTGAAAATCCCATCTTTACTATTCACTTCTATCAATTCCCCGTTTAAAAGCACGCCCACCCTGTCCGCAATCCGCCTGACCTGGTGGATGTTGTGCGTTGCAATCACGATTGTCGTCCCGCGCTCATCCCTTATGCGCTTTATGATATCCTCTATATTTGCCACATTGGCAGGGTCAAGATTGGATGTGGGCTCATCAAGAAGAAGTATCTCCGGGTCATAGACTATAGCCCTTGCAAAAGCCATGCGCTGCGCTTCCCCGCCTGATAACATGCGGGCTTTTTCTTTCCCCATGCCGGGAAGTCCAACAGTATTCAAGGCTTCCACGACCTTTTTCTCGATTATCCTTTTGTCAAAGCCGCGAACCTTCAATCCATAAGCCACATTTTCAAAAACCGATGCGTTAAAAACAACAGGCGTCTGGAAAAGCAGCGACATCCTGCGCCTCAAGGTTTTACCTGTATCAAGGCCGTTGAATATCAAGGTTCCGCATACGGGTTTCTCAAACAGGTTAAGTATCCGCAGAAGCGTGGTCTTTCCCGCGCCGCTTGGTCCTATTAAAGCGAATATTTCACCGCGCCTGATTCCCAGGTTTATGTTTTTTAAAACTTCTTTTTTCCCGAAAGCCATGCAGACATTTTCAACCCTGAATAATTCCTCCACTTAACCCCTCCTCTGGAAAAAATTAGCCAGCATGTTTATGGAAAGGTTGAGTGAGATGAGGATTATTCCGAGCGCAATGGATGTTGAGATATCCCCTTTGCTAGTCTCTGATGTTATTGCCGTGGTGAGGGTGCGGGTGTAAGATGCCCCTTCACCTATTCCGCCCACGCTGCCCGTATAGGCGATGTTGCCGCCCACGATAAGTATGGCGCCCACTTCGGCAAGCGCTCTCCCAAGCCCGGCCAGTATAGCGGTGATAATTCCGAACCTTGCCTCACGGAATGTCATGATAATTGCTTCCTTCCAGTTTCCTCCAAGCGTATATACGGTTTCGATTATGGGTTTGGGAACAGCTTTTATTGCAGCAAGTGAGATGCCGGTAATTATAGGCGTGACAAGGATGTACTGTGCCAGTATCATTGCCTGCGGCGTGAAGATTTTATTCGCAAAGCCAAGAGGCCCTGCAGGCACAAGCATGATGAAAATGAAAAGTCCCACAAAAACAGGAGGCAATCCCATACCCGTGTTCACCAGGGCAATAAGCGCCTGCCTGCCCCTGAAGTGTAAAAACGCCAGCGCATATGCAAGGGGTATTGCGGTCAGGGTTGCTAGAATAGTGGCAGTGCCTGATACTTTTATCGAGACGCCTGTTATGCTAAGGATGTAAGGGTTTAAGCTGAATATCAGTTCAAATGCTTTGCTAATTCCCTGAATAAGAAATTCAGTGCTGCTCATATCCGGCCCCTTCTTTTTTATTTATGTTTACCTCAACTGAAAAGATACACATTCACCTGCTCGCCTCTTTCAATAGTCCTGTCTGTTACTACATATCCATCCACCACGGCAGAGCGGGGAGATGCTGAGATGATCGCTACCCCATATTCCTTATCAAGCGATATTATTTCTCTGCCAAGGGGGCCAGCCATGTTATGAGCTATCTTCACAAAAATGATATATTCAAAACCATTTTCCGGCAGAATAACGTCCTCATTTATCGCAAGCTTATGAGTTGCCCTTGGCATACCCGTGAAATATCTTCTCACCACCATTTCAAGAGCAGTGAAAGCCCCTGTGGGCTTTCCCGGGAGCGCAAATACCGGTGTGTCGTTCACAATGCCGACGGCAATTGGTTTGCCAGGCCTGATAGCTACCCTGTGGAATAGGAGTTCTCCGGTCTTTGCGATGATATCTGCTACAAAATCGCGCTCGCCCACCGAAACGCCGCCTGTTGTAAACACAACGTCATACTTTTCACATGCTTGCAGCAGCATATTCTTTGTTTTGTCATAATCATCGGGAACAGAGCCAGCAAATTCAGACTCGCAGCCCATTTCCTTCATGAATCCCTGAATCAGCACTGAGCTTGTGTTTTTTATCATACCGTTATAGATTTCAGTGCCAGTGGAGATTATGCCTGCCCTGATTTTTTTATAAACCGGGACTTTTTCGATACCGAGGCTGTATAAAAGCGCAGCGCTCTGGGGCATTATGCGGTGATTTTTTTCAAATATCCTGTCCCCGGCGCTGTAATCCGAGCCTTTTCTGAATACGTTTTCCCATTTCCCGGTCTTTTTGCAGCAAAGGATATTGTTTTTAACCTCGGCATCTTCCATTTTCAGCACCGCATCAGCGCCTTGCGGGAGTATTGCGCCTGTAGCGATTGCCATAGCTTCGCCTCTTTTCATATTTGCAGTGCTGTCGCCTGCATATATATTCCCGGATATTTTGAGTGGATAGCCATCATCGCTTCTTACAGCAAACCCGTCCATAGCTGCAATATCGAATTCCGGGGACATGGAATCTGCAATAATATCTTCACTGAGTTCCCTCCCTACCGAGTCGTTAAGGGCAACTTTTTCTGATTCACGCCTGAAGTAATATGTGTTTTTAAGTTGCTTTATTTTTTCAAGTGCCTCGTCAAGGGTTATTGGAGAATTCATCATCCCTCATACGGGAACCACCACGGTCTTGTTTTTCCAGTTCCGGTATTAATATTCACGTGCTTGATACTGACAAATTCCCTGATACCGTATCTTGATAAGTCCTTTCCCATCCCGCTATGCTTTATCCCGCACCAGGGACACTGCGGATGCAGTGTACATACTTCATTTACCCATACCATGCCGCATTCCAGTTGCGAGGACATGCGCATTGCAATATCCAGGTTCTTCGTCCATACAGATGCCCCTAACCCATATACCGTCCCATTTGCAAGGGCAATGGCTTCCTCCATGTTATCAAAGGTAGAGATAACCGCTACAGGGCCGAACACTTCTTCATTCATCACTTTCATTTCAGGTGTAACTCCTGTAAGAACCGTAGGTTCATAGTAATATCCATCTTGCAGCGCCGCAGGTATTTTTCCGCCGCATTCAACAACCGCACCTTTCCTGACAGCATCTTCCACTTGCAATTCAAGCTTCTCCCG
>CABMII010000171.1 GCA_902386255.1 uncultured archaeon | reverse complement strand
CATTTTATTATCCCCTCTATATTTTTAGATGGGATAATATCATAATTATATTTTACGGTTGATTTATGGAGTCTATGGCTGAATATGATCTTTTGTTCGGAAGTCAGGGTATTCGGAAGTACTGAACTAACCGATACCTTAAAGTACTATCTCACCAAAATTAGCACTCCCCTATCATCCGTAGGAGACAATAGTCGATTACTACGGGAGGAATACTCATTGGAACAAGAAAAGATATTAGAAGCCGTGAAACAGGCACTTGAAAAGGCGCCTGAACGTAAATTTTCTGAAAGCGTTGACATTGCCATCAACCTCAAAAACCTTGACATGAATCAGCCTACGAACAGGCTTGATGAAGAAATAATCCTGCCAAACGGGCTGGGACGGCCCATAAAAATCGCGGTGTTCGCAAAAGGTGAAACCGCACAGAGGGCAAAAGGCGCAGGCGCTGATTATGTTTTCGACCCTGATGAAATCGCTGTTCTCGGAGAAGATAAGCCACGCGCAAAAGCCCTGGCAGAAGAAGTCAATTTCTTCGTAGCAGAAGCCGCATTCATGCCTGCCATCGGCAAGACCCTTGGCCAGGTGCTCGGCCCGCGTGGAAAAATGCCCATACCCCTGACACCGGATAAAGATGTTGTGCAGATAATCAACAAATCAAGGAACTCAATAAAATTGAGGTCCAAGGACAAGATGACTTTCCACATTTCAGTGGGAAAAAAAGAAATGGAGCCTCAGAAACTTGCACAGAATATCGAAACAATAATAAGCCGCATCGAACACAGGTACGAACGCGGTTTGTATAATGTAAAATCCATATATGTCAAATCCACTATGGGACCTTCAGTGAGGGTGGTCTAAATGACGACAGAAGTAGCTCATCATAGTATTCACATTCCCAAATGGAAAAAAGATGAGATAGAAGATATAAAAAATCTGATTACAACTCATTCATCGGTAGGAATCGTCGGGGTTCACGGTATACCTTCAAGCCAGCTCCAGTTAATGCGAAAGAACCTGCGCGGTCTTGCTGATATCAAGATGTGCAGGAACAGCCTCATCGACCGTGCTCTTGACGACTCATCTGAAGATGTAAAAAAGATAGGTAAATATGTAGAGGATCAGACTGCTTTGCTATTCACCAACGAGAACCCCTTCAAGCTTTACAAGATTTTGGATACGGGAAAGACCCAGGCGCACATAAAAGCGGGAGGTGTTTCTCCAAAGGATATTGTTATCGAGAAGGGGCCGACATCATTCCCGCCCGGACCGATAGTTGGAGAATTGACCGGCGCAGGAATCCCGGCAGGCATTGAAGGCGGTAAAGTAGTAATCCGCGAGACAAAGACGGTAGCCAGAAAAGGTGACGTGGTTGATGCGAAACTTGCATCCATTCTCGCCCGTCTTGATATCCGTCCTGTGGATCTGGGGCTTGAACTTCGTGCCGTTTATGAAAAAGGCATGATATATGAATCAAAGCTCCTGTCAGTTGATGAAACACAGTACACAGCCAATCTGACCACCGCAGTCCAGAGGGCATTTAATTTATCTATCAACTCGGCATACCCGGCGAAACCCACGATTAGTATATTGCTTACCAAAGCAGCATCCCAGTCGAGGAACCTTGCCATTAATGCCGAACTGATAATACCCGATATTATCGATGTGTTGCTTTCAAAGGCAAATGCCCAGATGATATCGCTTGCCAAAGTTGCATCCCAGAAGGACGCAAATGCAATCGGCGGCAAGTTAAAAGAAAAGCTCGCGGCAGCGCCGAAGGAAGAGAAAAAACCTGAGGCTGCTAAAGCAGAGGTAAAAGCAGAGAAGAAGAAAGAAGAACCAAAAGAAACAGAGATTGCAGCGGGCTTAGGCTCGTTATTCGGTTAATTTATAAAAGGTGATTAAAATGGAATACGTATATGCAGCGCTATTATTACACAGCGCAGGAAAGAAAATTACAGAAGAAGGTATCACCGCTGTTGTCAAAGCAGCAGGTGTAGATGTTGATGCGGTAAGGGCAAAAGCGCTTGTTTCAGCTCTTGAAGGTGTCAATATAGAAGAGGCAATTTCAAAGGCGGCATTCGCAGCCCCGGCAGCAGCAGCCCCAGCGGCAGCAGCAGCTCCGGCAGCGGCGGCAGAAGCGCCTAAGAAAGATGAGAAAGCAAAAGAAAAAGCTGAAGAATCCGGAATGGAAGGACTCGGCGCCCTGTTCGGCTGAGAACTTATATTCTTCTTAATTTTTTTGTTTTTTCAGTGTCTATTTATATATAATTTTTTTAAATTTTAATTGAAAAGAGCTTGGCTTAAATCTTTATTCATAAACCCAACAGATATTCTGATGAGCGTTCATCTCAAATACATTCGATTCTCATTACATCCTTTTTAATGATGATGAAACCTCGTCCGTGACTCCCTGTCCAGATGCTCTTTTTCAAGCTTCTCGCGGGTTTTGGCAAACACTGCTTTGATTCGGGTTTCATCGCACAGAGGGTCATCCTCAGCGCACTCCTCCCTGCATTCCCCTGCAAGGCGAAGAGCGCGTGCCTCTAGTGCAGGGAGCGTGTCATTCAATGTGTGTTCCATCCACGCATCATCCTTGGACAGCACTCCCACGAACATAGAAGAGAGAACATCGCGTTCTATGGCTTCAAGCCTTTTTCTTGCACTGACAGTACCCATTGAAGATTATTTTAATTTATTGAAATATAAGGCTTGGGTTTAGTCGATAGGTTTAATTGAGAAAATAAGATTCGACTTAATTTATTCCAAAAAAATATTCATGACATAGTTGAATCAAAGAAATTGTTACCTCCTGTTTAAAATGGCACTAATTAGGATTCTAAATTTCTTCTTTAAATTCTTTATTATTTTCAATAGCAGTCATAATAGCAGCAACTTCTGGTGTGATTTCATGTTGTAAAAGCTCTTTTGCAATTCTTGCACTACTAAAAGATACGCCGAATTTTGTTTTACTCCAATCAGATAATTTTGATATTACAATTTTACCAGATATAACTGAGAGACGCCCTTTACGAGTCTCCCATGCGCTATTAATTCTATCTCTAGCTAGTTTATTCGCAGTAGTTACTCCAGCCTTTTTGTCTTGGGTTTGATACTCTGTAGCCATTGCATCAAAAATACTATCTTTAAGTTTTTCAGAGATTTTATCAATCTCTTCAGAAATCTCATCTACTTTTGGTGAAACACTACCACTTGGGACACTTTTTGAAATAATACGTTGAATTGCATTGGGAATAAGAAGATAGTTTTCTAATTCTTTACGGGCCCAAATATGAAGCTGTATTTTGAGTCTCTTTGCATCTTCATATCGTTTTTTAATTTTTTCAGAAGTATGATAATCAGAATCAAAAATACAATAAGCTGTGATTTCTTCACCGCCCGAGTTCCTTAAGAATATGGAGGATCCAATTACATAACCCCACCCACCCCATCCTCCTATTGATATGTTAGGAGTTGTCTCTAAGGATTCTTGACTATCGGGAAATAAATTGTCATGAAAATGTTTTAGAACCCAACCTTCGCAAAATTATAGGGTTTAATCGGATTTTTTAAGACTCAAATTGCTTCTTTTTTTCTGCTCTTTATGCCGTTTTCAAAAATAAATTATCGACCGAAATACTTATATTTTTATAAT
>CABMII010000170.1 GCA_902386255.1 uncultured archaeon | reverse complement strand
GGAGTGTACGAAATGTATATTCCAATTCTTAATTGTTTCAAGCATATTATTTCTAATAAACGCAGTTAGCGCATACTCCCAATACACCCTCACTATATCCACTCTCTGATGTAGCTACTGTATCTACTTTGACGCCAACTTTTAGCTGGAGTATTTTTAGCGATCAGTATCCTAGTAATTATCAGACAGCATATCAATTATGGGTATTGGAAGCACCACTTACAAGTTACGCTCAGTCTCATGCTCTCATAAGACGATAGGCATTCAACCCCCCCAAACCCCAACCATCACGTATATATATCAATTTAACTTTACTGAAATCAAGTTTACTTGATTCGGTGGACATAAATGCATATCTCAGATGGGATTCTGGAACCAAAATGGATTTTATTCTGGTTCGTAATATCTGCGATATTCATCGCCCTGGGCTTGCGGATAATCAACAAGCGCATCGCAGCCGACACAGCATACCTTCCCAGAATTTCACTCATCGGCGCCGTGGTATTTGTCATATCTGTCTGGCACATTCCAGTGCCCGTGACAGGCTCCTCATCCCACCCTGTTGGTACGCCGCTGGCTTCGATAATCATAGGACCGTTTGCGACAGTCGTGATAAGCGCGATATGCCTTTTCTTCCAGGCGTTTGTGGCACACGGCGGTCTCACCACCATCGGAGCAAACACTTTTTCCATGGGAATCGTGGGAGCCTTTAGCGGCTATCTTGTTTACAAATTGTTGAAAAACATATCTCCTCTCTGGTTTTCTGCAGGCATGGCAGGTTTTGTGGGAAGCATCCTCACATACATGACAACAGCCCTTGAACTTGCGCTCTCCCTGAATCCGGGAAACGTGATACACTACTGGAAATTATATTCACTCGGGTTTATTCCAACGCAACTTCCGCTTGCGTTTATGGAATTCGCATTCACAGGATTTACAATAAAATACATCAGCGAAACAAAAGCCGAAGTCATGACCACAAACTATGGCATGGACAGGTTCACCAAAACTGCCATTGTTCTAATGATATTGGTTTCCTCATTTATTGCAGCAAGCGCATACCTCGGCTATCTGAGGGGAGATAAACTTGCGGGTATTGACGGCACTGTTGAGTCACTTGCCGCGCCTGCTTCGATATCGAAAGGAGTGGGGGTGCAATTGATGGCACGGCTTGGCGAGCCTGTGGGTTTTGCGCTTGTGGGCATCACGGGCGGCTTGGTTACTGGATATTTCTCCAAGGAATTCAGGAGGAAACGCTGATGCTGGAATGGCTGGATCGCGACCCCCTTAATGGGCTTGTAATCACAATCGCATTTTTCATTTCAGTAATAATAGGAAGATACCTTCGAAATGAAAAAGACAGGACTGGCGGCAAAATTGATACAAGGATTAAAATTCTGGTATCGTTTCTCCTGATTATCGTCTTAACCTTAATGGAACACTGGTATTTCCCGCTCCTGATTGTGGCTTTCTGCTCTGGTATGGCGCTTAAAAAAAAAGTAGTCCGGCGTTATAGTAAAATGCTTGTCTTTCCGGTGGTACTGGCTTTATTTATCATGGCAGTCCAGGGCTTTAATTTCGATGCGAATTCAAATGGATGGAGAAGCATTTCGATCAATCTAGAAGGGCTTAGGTATGGCTTTCTTGTTTTTTCAAGGGTTATTGCTTCAGCCTCAGTCCTGATTCTTCTTTTGCTCACCACTTCCCGAAACGACTTGCTTGAAAGCATGCACACGTTCGGGGTTCCCAAAACATTACTTGAAATTTCAACGTTCATGTTCAGGTACATAAAAACTTTTTCACATGAGGGGGAGAAAATTAAATTGGCACAGGAATCGCGATGCGGCATGCGCGCGGGATTGGTTGGGCGTGTTCGCAATATCGCCTCGGTTTCAGGAGCGCTCATTACACGAGCATTCACAAAAAGCGAAGCGGTTCACAGAGCAATGCTTTCACGCTGCTGGAAGCCGGGTTTTGGATCTCCGGGCGAGCACATCCCGTTAAATAAAGGCGACATGGTAGTGGGAATTATTATCTCTTCCGGGATTTTCACCCTGCTTGGATTGGACAGGTTATTGTGAGGCAACAATGAACGTTATAAAAACAACAGGGCTTGAATATACATACGCCGACGGAACATGCGCCCTTTCGGGTGTGGATTTTGAAGCGAACAGTGGTGAGAAAATTGCAGTGCTTGGCCCGAACGGGAGCGGAAAAACCACATTATTCTATCACTTCAACGGCCTTGTTGAACCGGCGCGCGGGGAAGTACTGGTTTTCGGTGAAAAAATCAGTAAAACTAATATCGATGAAGTAAGGAAACGTGTGGGTCTTGTTTTCCAGGAGTCGGACAATCAGTTAGTTTCTCCCACCGTATTTGAAGATATTGCCTTTGGTCCCAAAAATCTCGGATTGGGCTCAAGTGAAATAAAGAACAAAGTGTCACAGGTGCTGCACAGGTTCGATATCGAAAATCTTGCCCGCAAGAATCCTTCCAACCTTAGCTGCGGGCAGAAAAAAAAGGTAGCTATAGCAGGGGTACTGGTAATGGAACCTGATGTCCTGGTTCTTGATGAACCCACATCAGGTATGGATGCAGCGGGGGTAACGGATATCATGGAGGTTCTTGATGAATTAAACAATGACGGGAAAACGATTATAATATCAACCCATGATTCAGACCTTGCAGCATCATGGGCTGACCGCATGTATATATTGAATAAAGGGAAGGTTTTCAAATCAGGAAACCCAAAACACATTTTTGCTGATGAAAAACTGATTGCAGATGCGGGATTGAGGCAGCCTGTCATAGTCCAGACATATCGTGAATTCCGGGCGCGCGGTATATCAGGAGGTGAAGTCCCGCTTTCTGTTCTTGATTTTATGGAATCTGTTGATGCAAAAGTGATGAACATCAGGTGCGCCATAGCAGCCTCCGATGTCTTGGCGGGCGATGAGGTCTCTCTTGATATCAAAGACGGTATGCTTGTAGCGAACAAAGGTTCAAAAGGTGTGACGGGGAAAGCAGTGTTTGCAGGAAAAAAGGGCGAGGATATTGCAGTAAAGGATGTTGCAAGTGACTTGCAGCAGCTGGCTGGCACTTTAACAATCTTTCGGGTTCCCGGAATAATTGAAGGAGGCTCAAGAGCAGCGGACATTGAAAAGGTTCGAGAAATACTTTCTAAAAATAAGCATCAAAAGATAGGCGCAATGGGTACATCCGCGAAGGTATTGGTTAATAAGATGGATATCAGGTGTGATTTCGAGTTTGATGTAATCCAGTCTGGCATGCTTGCGGTGCTTCGGGGTTTTGATGTTTGCATTTTTGCTTCAGGGGGAATGGCTGACAGGGCGGTTGAGAAAGTGAAGGAAAGAAAGCTCAAATACGAATGTTTTGTGCTATAATTATATGGTTAAACGGCAAAGTATCATAGCAGAATAATTACAGCCAGTAGTAATATGAGCCGGATAGTAATCGCGATAGGCGGGAATGCAATATTGAATCCCGCAAGGGGAAGCCCCATAGAGCAGCAGAAAATGATAGAAGAGACCTGCAGGGAAATTGCCCGGATTATACAGAGAGGCTATGATGTTGTCCTGACACATGGAAACGGCCCGCAGATAGGGAATATCCTTGCGATGCAGGAAGAATGCGCTCTTGTTCATCCACAGCCGCTTGATGTATGCGGGGCAGAAACGCAGGGGATGCTGGGGTACTCGCTCCAGCAGTCGCTTGATAACAGGCTAAGGGAAAGCGGGATAACAAAACAGGTCGTAACCGTACTGACGCAGGTAGTCGTGGATGCGTCCTGTTCTTCCTTTAATAATCCCACAAAGCCGGTTGGAATCTATTATCCTGAACCAAGAGCGCATGAAATGATGGCGCAGGGCATAAGGATGATACACGATAAAAAAGGCTACCGCCGGGTCGTTGCTTCTCCGGAGCCGCTACGAATCGTGGAAGAAGATATCATTAAAAAGCTTGTTGCTCTTGGGGTTATTGTCATTGCAGGAGGCGGCGGCGGAATTCCGGTTATCCGGAAAAACGGTTCGCTGTCTGGCGTCGAAGCCGTAATTGACAAGGATTTGACTGGAAGCCTTCTTGCATCTGCTGTCAGTGCTGAAACTTTTTTGATACTCACGGATGTTGAAAAAGCAGCATTGAATTACGGGACAGATAACCAGGTTGACCTTGATGACATCACAGTTTCAGAAGCCCAGCGTTACATAGAGGAGGGACATTTCGGGAAAGGCAGTATGGAGCCCAAGATTCTTGCAGCTCTTCGGTTCATAAAATCTGGCGGCAAGACCTCAATCATTTCAAGTCTTAATAAGGCGTTGCCGGCGCTTCTTGGTACTGCAGGCACGCGGATTATAGCGTAATATTCAGGTCGGCTTTCTTGAAGAGATGACCTTATTCAGGTCGGCAACCAGCGCATCCACATTTATCCCATGCGCCATTGCCCCTTCCTCTATGCTTTCAAATGCGGACACATGACATCCGACGCAATGCAAGCCGTGCCTCATAAATACCATCATAGTTTCAGGATACTGACTGACTACTTCCTCGATTTTCATGTCTTTTGTTATCATTATTAACTCCTATTATTCGTATAGTGACGAACATTGATAAAGCTTTCCAACCTTAATTAAATCTTACATCATTTATGCATTTAAACGTTCTGTTTTTTCTTAGTGATGAGTCCCCTCAACGACTTTCACTCCTTTCTTGATTATCATTTGTTTTATTTCATCTATGTGGGGGCATTTCGGGTAGCCGCCTTCCATAAGCATGCATGAGCTCAGGTGCACCACATCCACGCCATGTTTGATGAGGCTGTCAACCAGCCTGAAAACCCGTCTGCCTGGGCATCCTCCGCATGTGAAAAACCCGATAATCTCCGCATCCTTGCCGTATCCTTCAAAATGCACTTTTCGCCGGTTGAACGCCTTAAAGCATGCAACTCCCGGACAGGTCTCGCTTACGATATCGCACCTCACAACCGCAATCTTCGTAATTTTTTCATTTTTTTCATCCTTTCCCAGAAGGGCTCTGAATTGAGTTTCGGCTTCTTTCACGTCCTCAATAGCGACAATGTTCTTTCCCTTCTTTCCCGCCAATGTTTCAATACCCATTTTAGCCATGCTGCGGACATGTTCAGGCACTTTCTCAAGCTCTTTTAATGCTTCTGGTTCCCATTCCATTCATAATACCTCAGGCTGGTTTTCATAACAAGTTTGCAAGCTTATTCATAACACTATTTGAACCCGTATAATGTGACGTCCATGTCGGCATCTATAAGATAATCAAAATCTATCAATTTATCCCATCCTGCTTTCTGGAAAACGCCGCCGATGCACGCCCCGAAAATTTTCCTGTCAGGATGCCCTTCTGTAATATCATCAATCATTTTTTTTAACCCGTTGACGTCCACTTCCATTTTCGGCATTGCCAGACCCCCGAGAAGTACAACCGTATCTGATGACGGATTGGCTTTTTCCCCGACCTGCATACCATAATCGGTCATTACAACCTTTGCAGCCAGGTCTTTCCTTATATTCGGTATAAAGACCATATCTTTTCCTGCATCACGCAAAACAAATCCCAGAAGCTCGGCAAAAGGGTTGCACCATCCCGGGCAGCCTATAAAAGTTATTTTTTCCCTTCCTCGCGCAAGTTTCCGGAATGCTGTGAGCATGCCGCTAATGCCTTCGGTCTTTTCAATCGGTTTCATGGAATCAATCACATGGCTATGGATTGTTAAAAGAGTGATATAAGTTATTGCTGCCTTTCAGCCACATATCGTGCTTGAGAAGGCGGGCAGCAACAGAGAGTGCTTCTCTTTTCAAGAATGTGGTATCTGTCTTTCCCTATTGTTTTCGAAGCAGTACAACGACGCAGGCGTATTCCATGCCGACGATTTCCCTTACGACGAAAAAGGGCATTCCAGTAAGCGGGATGAAACTAATCAAAAATACTAAATTGGTAGTAATAAATAAAAAAGGAAAAGAAAATAAAAAAGATTTTAGACCAATGCTGCTGTTATGCCTAGAACTCCTTGCTGGATGATGATGGCAGTTGTGATTATTACTCCTGACATCTCAAGAGCAACTGCGGCATTTCCTTTCTTGAGTTCCTCGAATTCCTCAACTCCCTCGGTCAATTTATCGAGTACATTCAGGGCAAGATAGATGGCAGCTACTGCAAGTATAATCCCAAGTACCAGTTGAAGGAAACTTACTACTAAAGCAAGAAAATCCCCTGCCAGAGCCTTTGATATCCCGGTGGAAACCCCGGCAACGCCTGACTGCACCACGATACCTATCGCAATAAATACCGATGCAATAAGAATGCCTACCGCTACATTGCCTTTAGCCAATTCCTTTTGTTCATCTATTCCTTTAGTTATTCTTCCAAATACGGAAAAACCAATATACAATGCAACCACCGCAAGTATAATGGCTATAACTAATTGAATAATTCCTATTCCTGCATTTACTATATTTACCATAATTTCACCTCACGCTTAAAGCGTTAGCCTGTATAATGTAAATAGGGTAATATAAAATTATTGTGATTCCTTGATTCAATCAAGGAACTTTATTGATTTATTCGGACATGCCGCTATACATTTCATGCATAAAGTGCATTTCTCGTGATTTATCCTCGCTATGCCGTCGATGCGAAAAATGGCTTCGCATATACCATCACACTTTCCACATCTTTTGCAGCCTGTTACAGTTATAAAACCGGTCTCTGCCATTCATAAGCTATATATGCTTATAAGTATAGATAGGTTTTGCCTAAATTGTGCAAAACAGAGGGTTTTATGCCAAGATCTATTCCTGAAATGATACGGGGAGACTTCAAATGCGAAGATATTGCAAAATGTATTCTTGGCCTAAAGAATATCGACATTGACGCCTATAAGGTGCTTGTCACAAATGGCCCTACGACAGCAGAACGTCTCGGGGAGCTTTTGAACAGGGAACGAAGCACGGCTTACAGGTCACTGCAGAATCTGATGGTATGCGGTCTTGTGTACAGGGAGACAAGAACAATCAGTGAAGGCGGCTATTATTATGAGTATTCCGCGCTTGACCCGTGCAAAATGAAGGAGAAGGTGGCAGGGAACATAGACGAATGGTATAACAAGATGAAAAAACTTGTCGGCAATATCGATAAAGAAATTATGAAATGATTAAATACCAAAAATACTACCGCACACTTCTTCAGTTTTTTCCCTGAATTCCTTCTGTGAAACCCCCATCATCGCAGCCGCGAACATCGCTCCACCCGCGCCAACTCCTTCTTTTACATCTCCTGCTTCATACATCCGAAGACCTGGAAACTTTGAATTATCAAATCCCGGGTCGGCAGCATAAGCTTTGTAACCCAATATTTCTGTCATTTCCCTGAAATTGGCACTTGGGTCGTCAGCAACATAACAAGTTGTTGCGATGGAAACATCCTTTTTCAGGCCGAGATGTTTTATGATACTCAAAACCGAGACCATCTGCGTCCCGCCTGCAAGCACCGTCTTTGTCTCAAGCCCGTCCACAAGCCCGGCTGCGGCTGCCATCATGGGGTCGCCGATGCACCCGACCGCGCGAAGGGGCTGGTTCCGTAAACTTCCGAAGGATATCCCTGAATTCCTCATCCCTTCAGAGACTACCATGTTTTTAATGTCAAGCGGGTTTTCCGGGAAACTGGATGAAACTTTCCCATCATAGCCCAGGGCTTTCATCACAGCCATGGCTGTAGTTGTTCCTCCCGGGACGCTCTCTCCTATTATGACAAAATCCGAGAATTTTGAAAGCTTTTTCCCAAGAGCCTTGGATTTATTGTAAATATCAATAGCATCCGCCACAGCTTTGCCGGTCCTGATATCCCCGCCAGGTTGGGCGTTGATATCGATAGTTGGTATTTTTGGGCGGATACGCAGCCCCGCATTGATAAAAAGGCAGGGGATTTCCGTGAGAAGCATTGACGCCCTGGTAATAACAGCAGGAGAAGGCGCACCTGATGGTGTCATTGCCGGCTCATTGATACTTATGGCATTACCAGTCTCAACGAGTTCGGCATCCGCTGCAGGCGTATAATCCGTAAGCTTCGGGGATTTTCCTGCAGCAGATATGTTTGGGATTTTAGCCGTTTCGGTATTGGCAAGAATGCACAGGAACAGGGGTTTTTCCGGGCTAAAATCCGGATGAGGTTTTACCCACATTTAAGTCTATAATTCACTTGATGTTTCTATATGCATTGATGCCGGGCTTTTTACAAGATTGCCCAATTTTGCGCCTATTAAAGTCTCAATTCCTTTTTCTGATGCAATATCCACTATGCGCTGTGTTATGACGCCATCGAATACAAGGCTTTTGACATTGCCGTTTATGTCTCTTAATGCATTTGCGAGGTCACGTACAGGCACTTCGCTTATGACGCTATTCTGTTCATCTATCAAACGCGCGCTGAGAGTCCCGCTCAATTGGGTTATATGTTCCTGGAAAGGACTTTCTTTCCTGGGTTCTTTTTCCCTTTCTTCTCTTGGTTCTTCCCTCTGCCTGGGTCTTTCTGCCCTTTCTGACTTTTCCGGCGCAGGAGCCTCAAATTCCGCAAGCTCTTCCTTGGCAGGTTTCATTTCTATTTCTTCAGGAATGGATAGTTCGCTCTTTCCGCCTGTCTTTTTCTTTGTGGCAGCCATTATGGCAATTCTTCTCTTTTTGCCGACCTGGTAATAATCAAGCCCCTGCTCCACAGGTATTTTCTGCCTTAATGATTTGACAATCTCTTTCTGGACGAGTTCTTCAACGCCTTTCCCGTCAGGTGCGCGCGCAATGAAATCTATATCCGCAACCTGGAGCAGTTCCTTTATTATGAGTTCTCCTCCCCGGTCTCCATCTGTAAAAGCCGTGACCGTCTTTTTCTTGCATAAATCGACCACAGCCTGCGGTACGTTCGTCCCGCCGACTGCAATAGAGTTCTTAATCCCGTAACGCAGGAGGTTAAGCACATCAGCCCGTCCTTCAACCACTATTATGGCATCCGAATCAAGGACATTGGGTCCCATCGGGATGTTATCCTTGCCATATGTGGTCATCTCTTCAATCCTTACAGACTGCCTGACCTCATCTATGATTTCCTGGCTTTCAGGCAGCATTTCATCAAACATCGCCGTGAGGATTTGTTTTGCGCGGTCAACTACCTGTTTCCTTTTCGATGACCTCACATCCTCTATTTTAGCTACGCTGATGTTCGAGATGCATGGCCCGATCCTGTCAATGGTTTCAAGGCTGGCCCCGAGGACTGCGGTTTCGACCTTATCAAGACTTGACGGGATCTCGATTGTCCCGCTTGATTTACCCATGTTTGATTTTATGTTGACTTCAAGCCGTCCGATCCTGCCGCTTTTCTGCAGTTCCCGCAGGTCAAGGTCAGCGCCTATCAGTCCTTCTGTCTGCCCGAAAATCGCCCCGACGACATCAGGTCGTTCTATAACTCCATCCGCTTTTATTATAGCATGAATGATATATTTTGTTGTATCTGAATTTTGCATATTTAGTACCCTCCCTAAGAACAGTGTTAGAAAAAGAATTTCACTGGTTTGAACTACGCTATTTCGACGTTTTTACTATCCTGAACTAATATTGTCTATATTAGTCCCCGGACTCTTTATCTTACAGCTCAAACCGGAAATGATAAGTAACATTGAATATCAGGTCACAATCATTGCTTGTGACTTCTGCATGATTATTATTATCTAAATCTAACTACTTTTCTTCGGATGATTATTTGCATGGATGCTTTTCCACGCAAGTCATACTTTAATTGGCGAATCCCTTTAAAAACTTTGTGGTTATAATCCATATTTATCTGTACTTTTTAGTTTGCTGCTGTAAAACGTTAAGCATGGAGCCCGTATCATGTGTTAAAATACAGACTGTTTTATTCATTGAATATATATAATATATCGCCAGTATGTTGCCCGCTTCTGGGTTAATTATTTATACTATCATAGCGATAGCCAACTTCCCCAAATAGAGGAAAAATGCCCGAATATACTTTATTCTTAGGTTGCATCATCCCTGCCCGCTTTCCTTTCATGGAAAAATCAACACGGCTTGTCCTGTCAAAGCTCGGATGCGTTCTCCATGACCTTGAAGGGGCGACCTGTTGCCCCACAAAAAGTATCATAAAGCCCATAGGTGACATGACATGGTACGTGACTGCAGCGAGGAACCTCGCTTTAGCGGAGAGAGCAGGTCATAATTTGCTCGTACCCTGCAACGGCTGCTACAGCACTTTAAAATCCGTTGAAGTCGAAATGAGGATAAATCCCGGTCTTCGTGAAGAGGTAAATACAATACTTTCCACGGCAGGACTGGAATACAACGGGACCATCGAAGTAAAGCATCTCGTTGAAGTGCTGCATGACGAAATAGGCATACCGAAAATAAAGCAGCACATCAAGAAACCTTTTGATGGCATGAAGATTGCCGCGCACGCCGGATGCCACATGCTTCGCCCCAGTTCTTCCATATTCTTTGATGACCCGAACAAGCCAAAGAAGTTCGATGCATTGATAGATGCCCTCGGGGCAAAGAGCATCGAATATGAAACAAAGATGCTGTGCTGCGGAGGCAATTTGAATAATGCCGATGAGCCGGAGGAAGCCACCGCCCTTGCGCGTATGAAGCTCCTTGAGGTCACAAAAAAAGCAGATGCAATTTCACTCACATGTCCTTCCTGTTTTATGCAGTATGATTCACGCCAGTACCTCATGCAGAAAAGCGGTGAGAAACTGAACGTCCCGATCCTGTATTATCCCGAATTACTCGGGCTTGCTATGGGTTTCACTCCCGAGGAGCTGGGAATGGACATGCACAGGATAGACGCTGCCGAATTCCTGTCGAAATGGGATTCGAGATATAACTATCTTAAGAAGCTCAAAGAGGTATTCGACCTGCCGTCAGTCCGGAAGTGCTATGAGTGCGGAGCCTGCGTAAACGACTGCCCTGTTGTGAAGATTAACCCTGAATTCAATCCCAACGAGATAATCGGAAGACTGCTGTCAGGAGAACTTGAGGCTGTAATTGAATCACATAACATATGGCGGTGCGTTGACTGTTATACATGTTATGAACTCTGCCCGCAGAAAATGGGCATGAATAAGATATTTGATAAACTGAAGCATATCGCCCTTGAGAAAGGAAAAGGTCCGAAAGGCTTTGCAGCCAGCATCGAGATGTTCAAGAAAGATGGGAGACTGGGAGAGCCCACGTCTGTCAGGAAGAAATTGAAACTTCCCGAGCCGCCAAAAAGCGGGGCAGAGGAATTAAAAAAATTGTTAAATCATATTAATCAAAAAGGAGAAGAAAATGAAGTGTGATGGAATCCCTTCGGGATGTGCAATATCCGGAATGATGAGTGAGCAAGGAAGACGCATCGACGGCAGGATTATAATAAAATCCATTGCCTGCATGCATGACCGCTCAAACGGGCTTGGCGGTGGATTTGCAGCCTATGGTATTTATCCGAAACGGAAAGACATGTATGCTTTTCACATGATGTATGACAACATGGAAGCAAAGGAAACCACGGAGGAGTTCTTCAAGGACTACTTTAATGTGGACAAGGACGAGCCTATTCCCACACAAAGACAAAACGGCATTTCGAATCCGCCTATACTCTGGCGATATTTCCTTGAAGTACCCGAGAACAAGCTTGAGTTCCTCACCGAGAGGGATTATGTCACGAATACTGTGATGAAAATCAATTCCGAGATAGAAGGGGCTTTTGTTGCCTCAAGCGGCAAGAACATGGGCGCATTTAAAGGCGTGGGATATCCGGAGGATATCGGAATGTTCTACAAACTGGAAGATTACAGCGCATACATCTGGACTGCACACGGCAGGTTCCCAACGAACACGCCCGGCTGGTGGGGAGGAGCCCATCCGTTTACCCTGCTTGACTGGTCAGTTGTTCATAACGGCGAGATATCTTCATACGGCATCAACAAGCGTTACCTTGAGATGTTCGGCTATAAGCTTGAATTGAGAACCGACACCGAGGTTATCGCTTATCTGATTGACCTGCTTGTCAGGCGGCATAAGCTTCCCATTGATAAAGCCGTAATGTCCCTCGCATCGCCATTCTGGAAGGATATAGACAGGATGGAACCTGAGCAAAAGAAAACCGCCACTATGTTGCGGCAGATTTACGGAAGTACGCTTTTAAACGGGCCATTCAGCATAATCGTAGGACACAGCAACGGGATGATAGGATTGAACGACAGGATTAAGCTTCGTCCCATGACCGCAGCCCGGAAAGACGATATATTATACATGGCTTCTGAAGAATCGGCTATCAGGGAAATTGCTCCCGACCTTGATGAGGTATGGAGCCCGAAGGCCGGCACTGCTGTAATAGGTACATTGAACGACGAGGTGGAATAATGGAATCGCAACTTCCCGCAGAGTTTGCCGTGAATGTGGACCATGAGAAATGCCGCAGGTGCAAGCGCTGCGTAATAAACTGCAGTTTTGGCGCGATTGAGTTCAAGGACAAGGTCACCCCGAATAGCAGGCTGTGCGTGGCATGCCACAGGTGCGCAACTTTCTGCCCCGAGAGCGCCATAACCATCACGGAGAACCCTCTTGATTACAAGTACGGATACAACTGGACGCCTGAAATAAGAAAGAACATCTTAAAACAGGCAGAAAGCGGCGGCATCATCCTTACAGGCATGGGAAATCCCAAGCCATACCCCATCTACTGGGACCATATGCTGATAGATGCATGCCAGGTGACCAACCCGTCAATCGACCCGCTGCGTGAACCGATGGAACTGCGCACATATCTTGGCGCCAAGCCTGACAGCCTGAAATTCGATGAAAATATTAGTCTGGCAACCGAGCTTGCGCCGCAGGTGAAACTCGATATACCCATAGTGTTCGCGGCAATGTCATACGGCGCCATAAGCCTGAATGCCCACAAGGCGCTCGCAATGGCTGCAACGCGGATGGGTACGCTGATGAATACAGGCGAAGGAGGGTTGCATGAGGAAATTGCGCCTTATTCTGACAGGATTATCGTGCAGGTCGCATCTGGGCGGTTCGGTGTGACGAGTAAATACCTGAACAGAAGCGCGGCAGTTGAGATAAAAATCGGGCAGGGCGCAAAGCCAGGAATAGGCGGGCATTTGCCAGGTGAAAAGGTAGGAGAGGACATCTCAAAGACCCGAATGATACCTGTTGGCACAGACGCATTATCCCCTGCTCCGCATCATGACATATATTCAATAGAAGACCTCTCGCAGTTGATATATGCGATAAAAGAGACGACCGATTATAAGAAACCAGTTTCAGTCAAGATAGCCGCAGTGCACAATGTAGCTGCAATCGCAAGCGGCATAGTTCGAGCAGGTGCGGATATTGTGATGCTGGACGGATTCCGCGGCGGGACGGGCGCGGCTCCCATGGTTATCAGAGACCATGTAGGTATACCCATTGAACTTGCCCTTGCTGCAGTTGATGAAAGGCTGAGGCAGGAAGGGATACGCAACCGCGCCTCTATCCTTGTGGGAGGAAGCATAAGGCAGAGCGCAGATGTCGTAAAAGCCATAGCGCTTGGCGCGGATGCCTGTGTCATCGGTACCGCGTCCCTTATAGCGATGGGATGCAGGGTATGCCAGAAGTGCTACACCGGCAATTGCGCATGGGGCATTGCGACGCAGAAGCCTGAACTTGTGCGCCGGCTGAACCCCGAAGTTGCCGCAGACAGGCTGTGCAATCTTCTCACTGCATGGGGGCATGAGATTCAGGAAGTGCTGGGCTCTCTTGGTATAAACGCCATCGAATCGCTGCGTGGAAGCAGGGAACGCCTGCGAGGCGTTGGGCTTCCCCAGGAAGCACTTGACATACTCGGGATCAAACATGCAGGAATAGGACAGTGATTCGCATGAACAATTTTTATGAAAAAACACTGGCGCTAAAAAATAGCACACGGATGACACGGATTGGACGGATTTTCACGGATAATCTGTGCGCATCCGTATCATCCGTGCAATCCGTGTTCTATCGTAACTGTGTATCTGCGTTTATCTGCGTTCATCTGCGGTTAATATTCGAAATGTTAAACAGTGCAGAATATGGGGCAAAAGGACGTGACGCTTTATGAAAATAGACGCAAAAGGCATGCACTACAGGCCATTGAATAAGATTATCCGCGACGCCGTTGCCTCCGGCGAAAAAGAATTCGAACTTGATAACATAGGCGGGCAGAGGTATATAGGCGGAGGATTGAATGAAAGTGTTAAGATTATAATTAACGGCACGCCGGGAAATGACCTCGGGGTTTTCATGAACGGCCCGAAAATCATCGTTAATGCAAATGCCCAGGACGGCATTGCGAATACCATGAATGCGGGTGAGATTATCGTCCACGGGAATGTGGGCGATATTATCGGGTACGGGATGCGCGGCGGGAAGTTGTATATCAAGGGAGACGCAGGCTATCGCGTGGGAATACACATGAAGGAATACAAGAAACAGGTTCCTATCATAATAGCAGGCGGCACAGCAGGTGACTTTTTTGGCGAATACATGGCTGGCGGCATAATGATATTGCTAGGTATGAACGAAAAGAGCCCGCTTGTGGGCGACTACGTCGGTACGGGCATGCACGGCGGCGTAATATATATCCGGGGAAAAGTTGACCCCTTCAATCTCGGAAAAGAAGTAAGCTGCCTTGAATTGAGTGAAGAAGATACGAAGCTCATCGGTGGTTATCTCAAGGAATATTGCGAGCATTTCGGGTTTGATTATGATGAAGTCATGAGCGGGAAGTTCACGAAGCTTGTGCCGCTGTCTGCCAGGCCGTATGGGAATTTGTATGTGTATTGAAGTGCGGGAGATATCCTAAGAATGGGACATTTTCTGTTCATTGATAATATTAACACAACATCAGGCGCATTCTTTAGAATGATAATAGTTCCTTTAATACACACAAAATAAAGAACGATAAAAACGATGCATTTAGAAAGAGGGATTTTGTAGAAGGGGTAAAATCTATATAAATTCAGAGAGATTTTCAATTTTATGGAGTATTTTAGTATTATATAATTCTCCAATTTTATTTTTATTAAGAATATTTGCCCATTCTCTTTCAGTTACTACAACATCACAATATGGTACTGATATTGCCAGAGTTGCTATGTCCCAGAAGTCATTTGGTTCAATAGGACGACTTGAATTCAGATTACGAGCTTCATTTAATATATGAAAAACATAAGCTGTAGGAATCAATTTTAAAAAATTTATAGTTGATTCTCTGCTTGACAAAATTTGTTGTGTGTATTTTTGTGAATCAAATGTAAACTCTGTAGCCGCTTTGATAATTGGATCCATAATAATTTCGATAAAAAATCTTACGTCGCTGATGTTCTTACGCATTTTTTTATCAGGATTAGAATAATCCTTTTTTCTCAAAACTTCTAATTTCTGTGTTAATTCGTTATTCTTTTGGATGAAACTGTCAACGTGTTCTATACTTTTAACTTTGCTAAATGCATCTGATATTAATTCTGAATTTCTAAAGACATCAAGAATTATTTTTTCTTTAATTTCATCAGGCACTTTCTTATTAGGGTCGATTGATTCGAACTCTTGTATGCCTCCAATACAATGAACTAATTCATCACCAAAGACAAAATCCGAAAGATTTTCTGTTTTTAAACCCAATGATTTTAGAACGGCATTTCTAACTTCTAAATCAATAACCTGAGTCCATGGTCTAATAGTGCTGAATTTTGACAAATCGAACATAAATTTAAATAATTCTTTTCGAGAACTCAATTTATTTCTTTTTAAAGTTTCATGCAAATGGGACAATGATAATGGAAATTTATTGGTTCTATCATTCGATGATTCAATTAAACCTTGACAAATTTTTGCATATTTTGGATACTCTGGAGATGAACCTTTGTAACTTCGTAATAATGTTACATAGACCCATTGATCAAAATATATTATTGCCATATTTCTATCATATTCTTTTAATTTATAAAAACTCTCTGAAATGTGATTACCTTTGTGTCATACTCTCTATTTTGTGCTTTCATTAAAATTATTTTCCTGCACCTGAATTCAATATTATGAAAAAAAGCATTTGAATGAAAAAAAAGTTATCTATCATCTCCATGATGCTTCTTGCCAGAAGCAGGAGGTTCGTGACGGCAACCTTTGAATACCGGTTTCGTTGGTTTACATCCTATTTTTTATTTTTCAACACCCTCCCGTGCTCATCAATCTCCCCCTTCTTAATTCGCGTGCTGGATATCGGCAACCCGTCATCTGCAAGAACATAATCCACCAGCACGATTTCTATTAGCCCCAACTTTTTCTCTTCTCGTATCTTATTTATCTTCAATCCGACAGGATGCGTTTCCGGCGATACAACAAGATAATCAAAATCATCAGTTATCGTAGGCCCGTAGGGGTCATCCAGCCTCACAATTACAGGTGCTATCCCCTGCTTTCGGATAAATCCTGAGACTCCATCATATCGTGACTGGTAATCACTTACAATGTGCACTTTGCTTTGAGCCATTTCATCCGAGGTCAGCCCGACAAGTAACTCACCGCTGCGGCTCAATTCAACAGCTTTCATCAACAGGGCTTTATGACCGTCGTGAAGAGGGTCAAAAGTCCCTCCAACTGCTACACGCACCATACCCTCTGGATTGGAGAATTAAACGATAAGAGTATCTTTTAATATCTCTTAAGTGATTTTAGGGGCAATGGCTGAAGAGACAATACACTGGGCAGATGTTATAGCAGAAAACGTACTTGCGCGGGGAAAAAAGCACACGGTAGCCTCAGGCATCACCCCATCCGGTCCAATCCACATAGGCAACATGAGAGAAGTAGTCACGGCAGACGCGGTTTACAGGGCACTTTCGGATAAGGGCGCAGATGTGCGGCTTATATATATTGGAGACACACTTGATCCCCTCCGTAAAGTCTATCCTTTCCTTTCAAAAGACTATGAAGCCCATGTGGGAAAGCCGCTGTCTGAAATCCAATGCCCTTGCGGCGGTCATAAGAGTTATTCAGAACATTTCCTTCTCCCTTTCATCGATGCGCTGCACACCCTGGGCATTAAGCCGCAGGTTTACAGGGCTGATGAACTCTATAAAGAGGGAAAATATGTTGAAGCAATAAAAAAGGCACTTCTCAACAGGGATGCCATAGCCCGGATCCTCACCGAAGTTTCAGGGCGTGAACTTGAACCTGACTGGAGTCCGTTCAATCCCATATGTAGCGAGTGCGGGCGCCTGAGCACGACAAAAGTTACCGGGTTTGATGCTGAAAAGGAGACCATCGATTATGTCTGCAAATGCGGCTCGCAGGGTACTGTTTCCATGAAAGGCGGCGGAAAACTCAACTGGCGCGTTGACTGGCCCGCGCGGTGGCCGATATTCGGGACAACCGTTGAGCCATTCGGCAAAGACCATGCCACGGCAGGCGGTTCTTACGATACTGGAAAGAGAATTGCGCGCGAAATATACAATTACGAGCCACCATACCCGATAGTGTATGAGTGGATAATGCTAAAAGGCAAAGGCGCCATGCACTCATCCACGGGTCTTGCCATCTCAATAAATGACATGCTTGAAATAGTCCCGCCAGAGGTCCTACGCTACCTGATTATCAGGCAGAAGCCTGAAAAACATATTGAGTTTGACCCGGGACTTGCTTTTCTGAATCTTATTGATGAGTACGACCAGGTAGAAGGGGACAAAAGGGCATACCAGCTTTCAAAGACCGAAGGTACGGAACCTTCCAAGATTCCCTTCAGGCACATGGTGACTGCGGTGCAGATTGCAGATGAGCGGGGTTTTGATTACCTGCTTACTGTTTTGAAGCGTACGGATTACGATACGTCGGACGTGGCAGCAATCAGGCAGAGGGCGAACAATGCAAGGAACTGGCTCCTTAAATATGCGCCCGAATTTGTGAAGTTCAAAGTCCAGGAAGCGATTCCACCGCAGGTAAAGAGTTTCACGAAGGAACAGAAGCTTGCGCTTACGATCCTTGCTGATGAGCTTGAGCAAGGAATGACAGGTCAGGAAATCCATGATAATATGTATAAGGTGGCAGAAGAGGCAGGACTTGACGGGAAGAAGGTTTTCGAGACGGTGTACCAGGCGCTTCTGGGGCTGAAATCAGGACCGCGGGCGGGGCATTTCCTGGCCTCGCTTGATAAGGATTTTGTAGTGAAGAGGTTTAAAGAGGCGAGCCTGTAAAAAGGACAATTATAGTTCGAGTGTTATTTCCTCAGCACCTCAAACAGCATAAAAATCCCGATAATCAGCAAAGCGGCTGCCCAAATCGAAAAATCGGGAAGCGCATAATATTTCGCCGCCCCGAAGAGCAAACCCAGTGCGCCAAGCCCGATAGTAAACTTACTAATATCGAGCTTCCAGATAATCCGAAGCACGTTCAACAAAATCAGAATAGCCCCGCTTCCTGCATATATGAGCGCCCATTCCTGGGTATTGTCTATTCTGTTCATACTCCCAAGAATCCAGCTTCCACCAATGAGTATGAAAAATAAAGCCCACGACAATTTAATAAGCTTCAGGTTCAGCATATGCTTAGCAAGGAGAGCCTTTTCATCCATCATGACTTCTACTTTTACCATTTGGCTTCCCAATATGCGTCTTGAAGTTTAAACATTACCCTATGATTCGTATTTCAATGCATAACATTGATAAGAAGTAGATTCATTTACGACACCGTGATATTATGAGTGAATGTTTCCTTTGCCATACTGCTCTTGAACCCGTGAACGATGCCGAGATAGAAGGCGTTGAACTATGCGTTGACTGCTGCGAAAGAATGGATACAATTGTAAGGGACTACCTGACCTCAAGTCCCGGAGGTTTGGAACTTGTCCTTGATATAATTGCAGACGACCTCTCAAACCCTGAAAGCAAGTTGAGAGATGCCCTGAAAGATGTTATTAAAGAAGTGGTATCAGAAAAATAAAACTTTACCTTCAGGGGACGGAGTAGAAAAATCTGCCGATAAGCATTACTATCAAAAATATGATAATTATAAGTAAGCCGATAATAATATCATCCTTCTCAAGATTCATGTCTTTCATATTATAGTCACCAGAACTTCTATTCTTTTTTTATTGTATATAAACTCATTCAAAAATGATTTTGGGATTATAAATGAGAAGCCAATCCTTTATTCAATTCTTTTTTATACCTGTTTTTGGCTATACTGACCATATCTCTCGGGATAGAATGTTTGTTAATCGCCAGATGATTTTCAATAATCTTTAATTCGTTCTGGTAAGAGGGAGCGATTAAACCCGCATATTCCAGGCCGTCGCTGGTCAGGACGTACTCATATCGCTGCTGCCACCTGCCTTTTTTTTCAAAATAGCGCAGGTCTTCATCTACCATTCCCATCGCCACAAGGAGCTGGATATCCTCAAAAAGCTTATCGCTGTACGGGAAACCGTAGCGGTTATGGAACCTGTACTCAAATAGATTGCGCAGCCTGTCTATCTTTTCAAATTCCCTCACAAGGCGGTATATCAGGTTGATATTGCGAAGCCTTGGCATAGTTATTCTTCCTTCCGCTTCCTTGCTGAACAACCTGTGCGCGCTGTAGAAAATAAGAAGGAGCCCTTCGATAGGAAGGTTGTTCTCATTCCTGATAAAGTGCAAAAGCTTTGGGGATAAGCTCTCGATACCGAGCAGGAAATCATGCGAAGCCTGGGAAAGCGTGGAATCGTCCTCTTTCCTTGAAAATATGCACAACGATATCTGGCGGGAAATCGCCCGGACAAGCCCATTGGCCAGGGCTGATTCGTCATAGAAAAATCCTTCTTCTTCACCGAGTTTTACCCTTGTGCTTTTGGGGATTCCGCTTGCAATATCAAGGTCTATGAGCACAGGAGCGCCGTATTTTTTCGCAAAGCGCTTTGCAAGTTCGTCTTCAAACATCTTCCTGGCAACACCGTTCCTGGCAATGGTTGAAAGCGCCATTCTTGTCAACGGGTTGAGGTTCTTATGGGTAAAACGTGCAACTGCATTGCAAATGTAGCCGTTTCGAAGGTTTAATACAAGCTTCCTTGAATTCTCATCGCCATGGGATTCTATGAAATTCAAAAGGTCGCTGTCTATGTATGACGTGAAGAATTTCGCCATAATTGACCTGACATCGTTCCCAGATTTCTCATATAAGCCAAGCGCTTTCTCAAGAGCATGGAGAAGCATCACCCTTGCCCCCTGCGTCCTGGGATTATGGATTATAGCAGAATAATGATGCGCCCTTGCAATCAGCATGGATTCGGCGGCTGTGAGCGCCATGTCTTCATCGTAACTCTGTGAACCTCCCAGTATTACCCTGTTATTGTATAGCGTCATGCTTCCTATAATCTGGTCAAGGTCCACAAGCCCGAGAGAAACGCCTGTGTGGT
>CABMII010000169.1 GCA_902386255.1 uncultured archaeon | reverse complement strand
TTACAAAAATAAATGCAAAAGAGTCTCATTTTTCGTTTTGTGATGGAAAATAGAAGTATTTGATTTGAGGTTAAATAGAGTATTCAGAGTAGCTTGTTCGGAACTAAGCTAACTCGGAAGTACTGGCTGTCTTGGCTTCTCAGTTTGTGGTTCCAAAACAGCGCGCGCTGTGAAAGCCAGAGGATTCAAAAACAAAAAAAGGAAAAATGCCCTCGGCGGCAACTTCTGGGCTTACCCGAATGGCACAGGTTTCAGCCAGACCTTAGTAACAATACCGACTACCTGCCGCTTGCATACAAGCCAGCAACAGAAATAAGAGGCGACACCAACAGTAACGGCATCCGTGACACAGGTGACGCAACCTTAATCCTCAGGTACATCGTAGATTTATCCATTCCCCCGGAATCCCTGCCAATACTGCCAACAGGCGACATGAATTGCAACTGCATAATAGACACGGGTGATGCAACGCTTATATTCAGAGATGTAGTCGGCTTGGATATACCAAGGTGCTGGGAGTAAGTTTCTTCAAAGCTTCGATTAAAAAGAGTCTGGTATTCACTTACCAGCGAGTTATTTATATGGCTTTTGAATTTTTAGCCGCCGTTGGTCCTTTATCCAGCGTGTATCCCATGTGTTGACTTTTAATAGCAGTTTGTACCATGCGATTGTGAGCAGCAAAAGAGCAAACATTGCTCCTGATAAATCCAGATAGTATATCATATAAATTACGTTATGTGTGTAGGATATCGATATGAGGTTGAGCTGTTCTACCAGTCCTAATACGACCTGCAAGCCGCTCAATGCCCCGATAATCATAATGAACATAAAATTCATGGATAAGAATGACCTGTTCTTTGCCAGTTCTATGCCCACGCCAATGATATTGGTATCTGTCAACAGCATTACACATCTATAAGCATAAAAAGCACATATGCCTGCGAGTATCAGGCTGATGTCAATTCCGATTAATCCTATGCTATCCATCTGCTTACCGTGATGATAAAAAAAAGGAAAAATACCCCCGGAAATGGGGGAATTGGTATTTATGAAACTGTTACTTGGCTGCTTGCAATAACTTGGCCTGAAGGTGTATCCAGGATTGATACTTGAATTACACTTCCAGATGTTACAGTTCCGAATGCTGAAGCATTTGTTACTGAAATTCCTGGCGTTAAGATTGCTTGACTGATAAAAGGATTACCAGTGCTATTATCATACATTAACGTTGAATTTAATATTGGGTTGTTATTAGCAGCGTTAGTAATGGTTATTTTCTCATTTTTCAGTATCAACGGGTCTCCTCCACTATGTGTGATTGTCAAAATAGAAGGGGTTGCCGTAAATTTTAACTGTACCTGCGGCGCCTTTACCGGTGGTCCCATACCAAACACGAATGCAGCAATAACCGCTGCCAGAATCACAGTAATCGCCACCATCAGAATAACACCGATTACAGGCGATACTGCCTCATCGTTTTTCCCGAATTTCATAGTTTTTCCTCCTCAGATTGTTCCTTCGATCTCTTTTTAACTACCTTTTCAAGCTTTTTGGTCCACATATTCTCTTCATGCGTATATTCACACTCGAGGAAATGCTGGACCGCTTTGGCGAGTGCGTCCTTGGTGCTTGATTCGCCAGTCTTGGCCTTCAACGCTTCAATGTCGTCCACCATAAGAACGGTCTGTACATGCATTATTTTCGCCATTTATTGTCTCCTTGTGGATAAGCGGCAGCGCGTTGATAACCGCGCAACCACCTTCCCTGTATATATCTCATTATAATTATAAGGTATTTAAACGTTTGTATGTATCTCATTATAATTATAAGGTATTTAAATGTTTGTATGATAATGATGAAAAACGGATTCTTAACTATATTTAACAAAAATCCGGCAAACTCAGGCGTTTGCTTTCTCGCAGGCGGCGATATGTTCCCTTACGATTGATTCCAAGGCGTCTATTTTTTCTTCGGTTTTAAGCTGGTTCAAAATTGCCTTGATGTCTATCATGTCTATGTGCAGCGTATCAACTTTCTCTTCCAGTTTAGCAATGCGTTCAGTGTTTTCCCTGACCTTATCCGTAATCGTGACGAGTTCTTTAAGTTTTTCGTAGATATCGCCAAGTCCTATTGCCATATACAATTCGAATTCCGCTAAAACTACTTAAAACTTTGCCACTTTCTCCCGATAGCGGCGGCAATTCAGGCTTTTGCTTTCCCGCCGGGGTACGAATATAGACATGATTGACAGGATAAACTGGATTCCTGCCAATCCTGCTATCCCATTCGAAAAATCTGAAGAAATTGTAAATGGCTTGTTGAAATTTGAAATTCTGGCATTATCTCAGACCACAAATATTTAAATGTGAGACTGATAATCTAAGTAATATTAAGTGATGAAATGGCTGAAACGAAAATTACCCATAAAAGTGTATTGATTGATCTTATATCTGATTTTGAAGATATTATAAATAAAAATAGATAAAAGAAAAGAAGAACTTGAAATGTTAAAAGACGATTTGCTTATTTACAGCGATCCACAGTTTATGAAAAGTATTAAAAAAGGCATGAGTGAAGCTGAAAGCGGAGATACAATAAAATGCAAAGATCTCCGGGACAGGAAAAAACTCTTCGAATCGCTGTAATTGAAATGCCTTAAGCAATGAGATGAAGGGATTAAAAAGAGCGCATATTGGTCATTTTGTTGTTATTTTTATGATTAGGGATTCAACTGTTGTATTTATTTCGTTTAAGCATCACGACTTTGCATATTGACAAAGTTCTTGCCGACGTTCTCCCGATAGCGGCGGCAACATGCAAATCCATAAGAAGTATGTCAAAAATTACCTGTATGCTTCATCATGATGTGCTATTTCAAGAAAAACTATTTTGCTCTCATTTTCATGTATTTCATAGATTAGAACAAAAGTTCCAAGATGGATGCGTCTTTTACCTTTAAGTACATTGCGAAGCGGTTTTCCTATTGCCGGATTCTTCGCAATCTGCAAAATTTTTTTGATAATCTCAGTGTATAAAACGCGGTCTTTTCTGGCTATTTTCCTTAAGCTTTGAGCTAATTTTTCCTTTATCTCATACGTATACATTCTATCAGCTTGCCAGGCTTTCTAAATACGCATGCAATTCATCAGTATCCTTAAAAGCAATGCCATTTCCTTTTTCAGCCTCTTTAACAGCTTTTATGAATTCTTTTCGAATCATTTCCTCTGGTGGATAAAATTCCTCTTCAAGTGTATGTATGATGCTCTTGATTATTTTG
Source organism: uncultured archaeon (assembly GCA_902386255.1). Lineage (GTDB taxonomy): Archaea > Halobacteriota > Methanosarcinia > Methanosarcinales > Methanoperedenaceae > Methanoperedens. The sequence goes on along the minus strand of CABMII010000169.1, from coordinate 3,273 downwards.
TATTGTATCCTTTCTTCAATTTTGGGAGCGATTCGGTTTATAAGTTCTTCTTCACTTATCATTTTTCCAGCCTTTTATTACTCTATATTATGTCTGCTATTTTAAATTATGTGTGTTGACGGTTAAAACTACTTAAAACTTTGCCACTTTCTCCAGACAGCAGCGGCAACTCAGGCTTTTGCTTTCTTGCAAACCACCATATTTTTCATACCGGAATATCCCACAGCGGATACCACCGCTCCACTTCCTTTTCTACGGGCAGCTCCTTCTCCATAATCGAGCGAAGCCTGAACTCATAAGAGGAGTTCCTTTTTTTATCAGGCAGAGGCGCAAAAGGATAAAACGCTGCCTGTTTGAAATTATATATCCAGAAAACCTCCGAATCATCCCTGAACTTAAAAACCGCGCAGAGAAGCTGCTCTCCAAAATCATTCTCAGCAAGCGTCTCGCTTACCATATACAGCGTGCTCACAAGCCCCTCGAATTCAGGGTCATTCAAAACAACCCAGGTATATCCGAATGAATCTTTCTTTATGCTGTACTGGGTATTTGTCTCTTTAAAGCTCTGCTGGAGCAGCTCCCGAAGCTCGATCTCGGCAGTTGCGAACCTTGAGGCTTCAAGCGGCTTAAAACAGATACCTGCGCCCTCGGCTTTCAAATTCAAGTTGGTGTTAAGAGTGACATAGGCTGTCGAGATTGCAAACAGCCTGTCAGGTTTTGGTTTGGGAAGCTTGCCTTTCCCCAGCAGCGCATCAAGAAACCCCATTCAGAACTCCATTTTCCGTTCCATCTCCTCAAGTGCGCGTATGCGTGCCTCTACCGTGGGGTGGGTTGAGAAGAGGTTCATTATTGAATTCCCCGAAATTGCAGGTATGATAAAAAATGCATTCATACCCTCAACTTCCCGGAGGTCGCGGTCAGGTACGTGTTCCATAACGCCGCTGATGGCCATAAGCGCCGAGGCCAGATGCGAAGGCTGGCCTGTGATTATTGCAGAACCCCTGTCAGCAGCAAATTCCCGGTATCTTGAAAGCGCGCGTATGAGCAGGAAACTTATGACCCATACAACCAGCGAAACCACGAAAACGACTATCGCAGCGCCAGCGCTATTGTTACGGTCACGATTACCTCCTCCCATCAGCCCAATAAACATCATATTCCTTACAAGTAAGGCTGCAACTGTGGAAAGGAAGCTTGCGATAGTAATAATAAGCATATCCCGGTTCTTGACATGGCTCAACTCATGGGCCAGCACCGCCTCAAGCTCTGGCTGGCTTAATTTCTGTTTCAGGGAAGTTGTTACCGCTACTACTGCGCTGTTCTTGCTCCTGCCTGTCGCAAAGGCGTTCGGGACATTGCTCTCCACAATAGCGACCTTTGGCTTTGGTAAATCAGCAATTGCGCAGAGTCTTGAAATTGTTTCATGAAGGCGCGGCTCCTCCTGTTCTGTTACGATTCGTCCGCCTGTGCTCCAGAGTACAAGCTTATCTGAATAGAAAAACTGGACAAACAGAATGAGTATCATAAATATTAACAGGATATTTGTCCATGCCCCGCCGAAAGTCAATACCACTGCAAGAAAGATGAGATATAATACGGCAAGCAGGAACATTGTCAGCATCATGCGTGCCTGAAGTCCATAATCACGGTACCATTTTTTCATTTTTAACACCTTTTCCTAATCCGGAATCAATCCTTCGCCCTTGAATATCTTGCGTGCCTCCTCAAGAGTGATATCTTCAGGCGGTATAATTATATCGCTTGGCTTGATGATTTCATGAGGTATCTTTTTACCGTACTTGCGTACATAGTCATGAAGTTTCTTGTATTCTGTCCTGAATGCGGAAATTGCGGCTTTCTCATCCTTTCCGCTGACGATTTTTACTATGTTATTGTCGATTTTATTAACCGCGTCCAGGTGTTTCTTATCAATCTCGTACTGTCCTTCTCCCATCAATCGCACTATCATTTTCCCATCTCCTTCTTTAACGCTTCAAGCTGCTCATCCACTTCGCTCTTTGACTTTATCTTCGAAAGTTCCCGGTCAATATCGTCTTTCGTCCCCCCGGTCACATCCTCAAGCGTACCTGCTTCTACAAGTTCATCCAGTGCGGATGCACGCGCCTTCATGGTCTCGGTTTTATCCTGCGCGCGCTGGACTGCTAACCCTACATCGCTCATCTCTTCGCTTATGCCGCTTACGGATTCTGTTATCTTGACCTGTGCTTCTGCTGCGCTGTACTGAGCTTTGATGGTCTCCTTGGTAGAACGGAATGTTTCTACCTTGGCAGACAGGCTTTTCTCTGTTGCCATGAGTTTTTCCTGTTCTTTAGCGATATCGGCTATCTGCTTCTCAAGACTCCCTATTTCAGCCTGTGATGTGGTCTTGCGCGTAAGTGCAATCCTTGTCAGGTCTTCTCTCCCTGCCTTCAGGGCATCTCGCGCCTGTTCATCCAGTTTCTGTATATTCTCTTCAAGCTTTACCTTCTGTAATTCAAGGCGCTTCTTGGCAGTAGTCACTTCAGCCACGCCGCGCTTGACGTTCTGTAAGAGTTCAAGCTGCTTCTCATAAGAGTAATCAAGCGTCTCTCTCGGGTCTTCGAATTTGTCTAAAACCTTGTTTATCTTTGCCTTAACGACTGTACTCATTCTGTCTATTAGTCCCATAATTTTATACTCCCTGTCTTAATTTCGCTGTTCAATTCTTTTCTCCTTTTCAGATTTTAATATTTCGTTTATTAACTTTAGTTATGGTTTAAATTAATAAAAAGATATGCCTTATCCGGGATGTTATTTTTTCCAGGAAGCGGCCGGGGGCATAATTAGCAGGATATCACAGGTTATTGACAAAACATGGAAAATCTTATTATGAATCCGTACCTTCAAGCAGGCGTACAGGGCTCGTGGTCTAGTCGGTTATGACGTCGCTCTCACACAGCGGAGGTCCTGAGTTCGAATCTCAGCGGGCCCATTTAATGTCAAAAATTAAACAATTTTAGTGACTTCTAATTTTTTCTGGATAAATGAATCCGAGTAAGAATAATTGACCACAGAGCACACAGAGAGCACAGAGCTTTGCCGTTTTTCTCTGTGTACTCTGTGCTCTCTGTGGTTTTGCGTACTTTGCGCCTGATATGAAAAAGTACCAAAACCACAAAGCAGAACACGGATGACACGGATAAACTGAAACCTCAGTTTACACGGTATAGGGCATGCTTTGCATGCCCTTCTTTTGATAAAACTTTCTTAAAGTTTTTTCGACGGATGCCCACG
>CABMII010000168.1 GCA_902386255.1 uncultured archaeon | reverse complement strand
TGATGTGGCGCGAGTATCTTCTTATTTGTTCTTCATTGAATCCGCCTAACATTGTTTTATCACCATATTATTACTGGGAGTATTATTTAGCACCATAAAGTATTACTGCCATATATAATTTGTGGTATTTTGGGCTTATTGTTAAAAACCAACTGTTTTAAACCTATCTTTGCGACCTTTGCGGCTCTGCGGTGAATAAAATCGCACCGCAAAGTCAGCTATGAACCACGGTTCATAGATAACAATGAAAAAGCCTGCACATTGCGAACAGTTGGCGTAGAACACGGATTTCACGGATAACACGGATTTGCACATATAAAAAATCCGTGGATATCTGTCGAATCTGTGTCATCCGTGTTCTGCTTTGTGTTTTTGATACTTTTCCATACTAGGCGCCAAATACGCAAACCGTTTATACAATATGATAATAAGGTTTGTTATATTATCCTTTCAAACCTTTTGAACCTCAATAAATTCCTTTAATGCGACTGCATTATTGTATTTTTCCTCTTTCGCCCCATAAAGCAGGGTAGCAGTCCCGATTTTTGATTTTTCGATAATCATGCCGACAAGTTCTTTCTTATCCTTCAGTTCTTCAAAATACCTGCGCTTGAATTCATTCCATTTCTCAGGGTCATGCCCGAACCATTTCCTGAGCTCATCGCTGGGTGCTATGTCTTTCAGCCACACCTCAACTTTTGCTTTATCCTTGCTCAAACCGCGCGGCCAGAGCCTGTCCACCAGTATCCTGGAACCGTCACTTTCAGCTATTTCATCATAAACTCTTTTTATTTTTATCATTAACTCCCTCCAATATATATGACACAATTTAAGGAATTAATAGCTTATCGTTAAGTGGGCTCAATTGAGACGGTTTCAAGTCGTGTTGGTGAATTGAAACTGTCTTAAAAAATGAATATAACAAAAAATTATACGCAATTATCAGGTAATTTTTAATAATAACATTAAGGTTCGAATCCCATCACTCGCATTCATGATAGGGGGTTATATATAGAAACCCGAAGATGACCGCATTGTAAACTGGTTTGGATAGTGATGAACATTGAGAAAAATTCTATGTAGTTTTTTTTTGGATAATATCTAGATGATCCAATTCATGGATAAGCACAATTATTCTTAAAAACGTTTATATTTACTAATATCTATCATTTATCCGTAAAACTGTGGAGTTAGAAAAGTGGCAACTAATAAAAAGCATCTTCAATTATTAAACCAAGGTGTTAAATCATGGAATGAGTGGAGAAAACAGAATCCTGAGATAAAGGTCGATTTCAGTATGGAAAATTTCTTTGGGGCTAATCTCAAAGGGTTTGATCTCAGAGGGTTAAATCTCTATAAATCGAATCTCATTGGGGCAAATCTCTGTGGGGCTAATCTCCATAAAGTTAATCTCATTGATGCTGATCTCCTTGGGGCTGATCTCAGTAAGACTGATCTTAGAGGGACTATGCTTGATCTCGCTAATCTCCGTGGGGCAAAACTCCTTGAGGCTGATCTCAGAAGGGCTACTCTTACTGGGGCTGATCTTACTGGAGCTAATTTCACTGGAGCTAACCTCACTGGGGCTGATCTCATTGAGGCAAAAATAATTCATACAAACTTCGAAAGAGCCAATCTTGCAGGTTGTATGGTATATGGAATATCTGCTTGGGATCTCAATCTTAAAGGAGCGACACAATCAGATCTTATTATTACACATAAAGGGATTCTGCCATAACGGTAGATAATCTTGAAGTCGCTCAGTTCATTTATTTACTTCTTAACAATGAAAAACTTCGCGAAGTTATTGACACAATTACTTCTAAAGCCATTCTAATACTTGGCAGCTTCACAGATGAACGAAAGGCAATCCTCGATGCAATAAAGGGGGAACTTCGCAATCGTAATTACTTGCCTATTTTATTTGATTTTGAGAAACCGAAATCCAGAAATTTAACAGAGACTATTACACTCTTAGCAAGGATGTCAAGGTTTGTTATCGCAGACATAACGGATGCAAAAAGTATTGCTCAAGAGTTGCAGGCAATTGTTCCACATCTTCCATCTGTTCCAGTTAAACCACTGCTGGAAATTTCACAAAGAGAATATGGTATGTTTGAGTCGTTCAGAGGTTATCCATGGGTGCTGGAAACCTACTATTATGAGAGCATAGAAGAGATTCTCGGCTCCCTAAAAGAAAAAATCATCAATCCTGCTGAAGAAAAAGCTGGTGAATTAGCACATAATATTTCTGATCGATAAAAGCTGATATGAAGCGATATTATGAGATTTCAGGAGATTATATTGTATCCAAGCATGATTACCAACACTAATAGAAACGGTCACGCCCAATCCAAATAGATTAATAATACATTTACTCATTACAGAGCCATGATACCAATGATAAGAACTCACTACTCAACCCAGATAACACCGGAAATGCAAAGCCCAGTGACCATATGCGGCTGGGCGCACGAGATACGCGACCTCGGGGGCATCACTTTTCTCATTGTCCGCGACCGCGAAGGGCTTGTACAGGTAACGCTTTTCAAGAAGACAATAGACAAGAACGTGCTTGAGGTTGCAAGGAACCTCTCACGCGAATCCGTTGTCGCAGTCACTGGCAATATCAAGAAAGAAGCAAAGGCGCCAAACGGCTATGAATTGATCCCCACGGAAATCAAAGTGCTCGGGAAAGCCGAATCCCCGTTGCCCATGGATACAACTGGCAAGGTAGATGCAGACCTTGATACGCGCCTTGATGCAAGGTTCATGGACCTTCGCCGCCCGTACACGCAATCCATTTTCAGGATAAGGCACCTTATCCAGAAGGGCGTAAGGGAATATCTTGACCGTGAAGGTTTTGTCGAGATAACAACGCCGAAAGTAGTCGCCACAGCCACAGAAGGCGGGACAGCTCTTTTCCCGATAACGTATTTTGAACGCGAGGCATTTCTAAACCAGAGCCCGCAATTATTCAAGCAATTGATGATGTCAGGCGGGCTTGACCGGGTATTCGAGATAGGCCCCATATTCAGGGCAGAGGAACATGACACGCGAAAACACCTGAATGAAGCCACATCCATCGATATAGAAGCAAGTTTCCTTGATCATGAGGATGTAATGGTAATCTTAGAGAACCTTGTAAAATATGTTTATACTTACGTTTCCGAGAACGGGAAAAATTATCTTTCAAACCTGGGCGTCGAGGTCAAAATCCCGGAAACACCATTTAAGCGCATCACCTACACCGAAGCTATAAAAATCGCAAACGATGGCGGTGAACAGATAGAATGGGGCGAAGACCTGACAACGGAGTCGGAACACACAATCGGGAAAACGATAGGTGAGCATTATTTCATAACTGACTGGCCTTCGAAGATAAAACCATTCTACGCCATGCCTTATGATGACAAACCCGAGCTTTGCAGGGCATTTGATATGATGCACCCGCGCATGGAGCTTTCTTCGGGTGCTCAGCGTGTGCATTCGTATGAACTGCTACGCCAGAGGATTACAGACCAGGGGTTGAACGCTGACGGGTTTGATTTCTATCTCAAAGCCTTCAGGTACGGCATGCCGCCGCACTCGGGCTGGGGTCTTGGGGCGGAGAGGCTCCTGATGACAATGCTCGGGATTGAGAACATCCGTGAAGTCGTGCTGTTCCCGCGGGATAGAAAGCGATTGTCCCCATAAAATATTTAACTTAATACGATATGTCTAATGTGCAAATTACCAAAAACTATTTGAGCATTTTTGCCGAATAAAGAACGAGGGATATTATGAGCACTGAAAGGGATATTATAATTGAGAGACTTGAGCAAAAGCTGGCTGCACGCGATAAAGAGTTTGCAGAGATGCAGGATTCCATGAAAGAATCCATTCTCGTGGAAATGGAAAAACGGTTCACTGACAAAATCAAGCTCAGGGAATCCACACTTGAAGATATCAAAGTCAAATTCAGCGAAAAAATCAAAGAGATAATCGAGATGAATAAATCCCTCGGAACCTCCCTGCTCGAAGAGCGAAAATCAGAAAGCAATACCCTGAAAGAATGCCAGAACAGGATGGACAGGATGGAACACAGGCTCATAGAACTTAACAGCTCTTATGACGGCGTCATGAAAGAGCTTCTTGACCAGAAATCGATAATCCAGGAAATAAAACCCAGGAAAGTGTTCAGGGAAGAGCCGAAACCCAAACAGGAAATAAAACCAAAAGAAGAAGAGAAGCCGGTTGAGAAACCCAAACCAAAAAGCACGTACATAGTCGCTGAAAATTACATTCCCAGGGAGAAAAGAAAACAAGCGCCGGTAATCGAAGCTGAAGATAAGATCATAGTGTCGGATGATAAAAAAAACGAACTTAAAAAACCGGCGTTAAAGAAGAGTGAAAAGGTAGTGGAAGGGGTGGAAATAGTAGAAACCTTGAAGAAGAGGTAAATAGTGCATATCAAAGAAATTGAGCTTCAAAATTTCAAATCTTTCGGAAAAAAAGTAAAAATACCCTTCTTCGACGACTTCACTACCATATCCGGTCCAAACGGGAGCGGAAAATCCAACATTATCGACGCAATTCTTTTCGCACTCGGGCTTTCAAATTCAAGGGTCATGAGGGCCGAGAAACTGACCGATCTCATTTATAATGGGGATACGCGCCCGAGGGATTTTGCCCAGGTAAGCATTCACTTTGACAATAAAGACCGCGAGATGCCGGTCGATTCTGACGATGTGGTAATTACGCGGAAAGTGAGGCAGACCGGATCCGGGTATTACAGTTATTATTATTTTAAT
>CABMII010000167.1 GCA_902386255.1 uncultured archaeon | reverse complement strand
ATTATAAAAATATAAGTATTTCGGTCGATAATTTATTTTTGAAAACGGCATAAAGAGCAGAAAAAAAGAAGCAATTTGAGTCTTAAAAAATCCGATTAAACCCTATAATTTTGCGAAGGTTGGGTTTAAAATAAACTTATCCAAATAATCCTTATATCATTAAAGCAAATATGACCCCTCATGAAAGTCAGCTTCTCATCCCTCGCTCTTGTAAACAACCCATTTGACTGGGCTTACGACCTCGAAGAACTTGGCTTCTCGGGCTGGGAAGTGGTGAGCGAAGGAAAGCAGCAGCTAGACGATGAAACGCTGTCGCAGATAAAGAATATTATCGAGACAACGAAACTTGTCCTCACTCTTCATCTTCCTTTCTCAGACCTCAATCTCGGAAGCCTCAATCACCCAATCTGGAAAGAGTCCATCTGGCAGATGACAAGGTGTCTTGAGCGGGCTTCGAATTTCGTGAAGCTTGCAGTTGTCCATCCCGGCCATCTCTCACCCCTCGGGATGCAGCTTCCTGATATGGCATGGCAGCAGAATATCGAAGGCTTGAGGGCAATATGTGATTTTGCTGATGATTTGGGTATAACGATAGGAGTTGAGAATATGCCCAACATGCAGCATATTTTCGGAAAGCAGCCGGGTGAAATTCTGGGAATGATAGAATCCCTGGAACGTGAGAATGCGGGATTGGCGCTTGATATGGGTCATGCAAATACCAACGGTCTGGTGTCCGAATTCCTTTCTGATTTGAGTAAAGTGGTGCATGTGCATCTTCATGATAACAAAGGGAGAAGCGATGAACACCTGGAACTTGGCAAAGGCAATATTAACTGGAAAGAGGTCATCCCGAAATTCAAGGGGTATGATGGCAGGTTTGTTACAGAGGCGAGGACAGTTATGGAAGGGCAGGCGAGCCTGGAATATTTAAAGGGGATTGGATAGGCAAAATAGTACCCTACCCAACCCTTATATAGAATTTAACCTATTATTTAATTAAGTTCGCAGGAGGGTAAATGAACATCGTTCCATCTTATATTCCTAATCTGGATGATATTCTTGAAGGGGGCTTCATTAAACCCTCGGTGGTCCTCGTCGCCGGCGCGGCGGGAAGCGGGAAAACCACATTCGCCGCCCAATCCCTGTTCAATGCGGCAAAATCAGGCGAGACCTGCCTTTTCATTTCAACACTTTCAGAGCCCCCTGCGATGATTAACAGCTATATGTCGCGGTTCTCATTCTTTGACAACAAGCTTTATGAAAGCAACAAGATGAACATGGTAAGCATAAGCGAGGCTTTATTAAAAGAGGGGCATGACGCAGTGCTTGAATTCATTAACAAGAAAATATCCTTACTTAAACCATCAAGAATCGTCATCGACCCGCTGACTGTGCTCGGTGACATCCTGAAATCCTTCGAAGGCAGGCCGGTGAGCGATGACGAGAGGCGCGGCTTTTATTTTGACCTGTTCACTTCCATGAAAAGCTGGAACACGCTGGTAATTATCACAGGCGAATTCATGCTTGACGACCTTCGAAAAAGCGTGGTGGGATACCTTGCAGACGGAATAATATACATCTCCGAGGAAACCGTTGGCATGAGGGTTGAGCGCAACTTACGCGTCCTGAAAATGAGGGGGCAAAAATATGTTTCAGGGAAACATTCACTTGATATAAGGGAGTCGGGCATCGTTATCTTCCCGAGGCTTTTACCCCAGGTTGGAGACAGGAAACCTGCATCGTCTGTCAAAGTAAGCACAGGGATACCCGGTCTTGATAAGATGCTAAAAGGCGGCATCCCGGACGATGACATCGTACTGATATCAGGGACGACCGGTACGGGTAAAACCACATTTGGTCTCCATTTTATTTGCGACGGTCTTTCGAAAGGCGAGAACGCCCTGATTATCTCCATGGAAGAGCGGCCTCCGAAACTGTTACGGAATTCAAGAACATTCGGAATGAACCTGCAGCCATATATCGATAAGAAGATGCTCGATATCCTGTATGTTTCGCCGATTTCATACCGGCCTGACGAAGAGGCTTTGATAATAAAAGCAAAAATAAAAGAAAATAATGTAAAACGCATCTTATTCGACGGCATAGAAAACCTTGAGACTGCGATTCCAGATAATATTGAGCGTAAGAACTATATCACCGTCCTTCTTGACCTTTTTTCATCAATGGGCGTGACCACAGCGGTCACCAGCGAGATATCCGAACTTTTCGGCGCTGTAAAGCTGACCCATGAAGCCTTGTCCAGTATAGTTGACAATATTATTCTCCTGCGGCATGTGGAAATTGAGGGAAGGATTCACGGCGTCCTGAGCATACTCAAGTCCCGCGGAATCCAGCACGACAAGGAAATACGTGAGTTTGAAATCACGGAGAAGGGTATAGACGTCAAGAGCGCTATGAAAGGCTATGAAAGCGTACTCAGCGGAAGTGCACGGAAAACGCCTGCGGATGTATTCAGGGAAACATTTGGTGAAAAGCATTGATATTCAATAAAACCATTCTTTTGATTTTGATCCTGGTTTTAGGGATTTCATACATATTTCTCTTAAGTTTACCTTTTAGTATCGCATATTTTTATGAAAAAATTTTCAAAAAGCCTGCGCTTCCCTATCTTTTTATTATTTCAGGCGGTTTATTCATAATATCGTTTCTCTTTTTTTATAATGATTTTTGGAGCGATACCGGTAGCTTCTTTTTTGCATCGGGGGGCATTTTACTGGCTGCCGCAGGCCTCAGGCTTTACTTTGTGATGACGGGGGGCGATTAAAATTACACCGGTGACGCATCTGCTTTTGCAGTCAGTCGGGACAATTTGTATTGTTTTTTTTTATCTAATTCTTTCACGGCTTAGCGCGCGAATGGGGGAAGGGCTAAGGCTTGCGCCCTATTACCGATGGCATTATGCCGCATGCATTATTACTTTATCTACCATCCCGGTTCATTTATATATACATCAAAATTATATGATACCGGATTTAACAGGCTCTTCACTCGATTTTCAGGTTCTATATATTTCCCTGCTTCTAATCAGTAATGTTATTGTCATTTTAGTATCGTTCAGATACTGGGGTTGGTTAAAAAATGAACTTCTTGGCAAACTAAAGGGAGGTAAACATGGGTAAGAAAATAATGGTAGTGGACGATGAACCTGACACAGTGGACCTGATAAAACTCGTACTTGAAACAGAAGGATTTGAGGTTATAACCGCTTTTAGCGGAAAGGAGTGCCTGGACAAGGTAACTCTTGAAGAGCCGGATGCAATACTTCTGGATATTATGATGCCTGAAATGGACGGTTGGGAAGTATTCAGGAAAATCAGGGAAAAATACAAAAAGCTTCCTGTGGCTATTCTTACGGTAAGGAACCAGGACATAGATAAAATGCTCGGGCTGCATGTGCTTAAAGCAAACGATTACATCACGAAACCTTTTGGAAGAAAAGACCTTGTCGAAAGAGTCAAAAAGATGGTAAAATCGTGAAAAGCCTGAATATAACCCAGAAATTAATAATATTCCTGATACTGATATCGCTTCTGCCTTCTGCGACAGTGACCTATATCAATTACTCGTCGGAAAAAGCTGCTCTTGAGAAAAGTGTTTTCGATGATTTGAGCGCCCTTGTGGAAGCAAAGAATACCCATATCAACACGGTTGTGAATTTCAGGATAGAACAGGTAAAGGAAGTCTCCACTTCAAACTTCATGCAGCAGATTGAAACCGGGAAAACCGGGGACATCAGCCTGAACCTCCTGAGAGTGCAAAAGCAGATACCTGAATTTATTGAGATATCCGCACTTGACTCAAACGGCACTGTTGTTGCATCCACTGAAGCCAAACAGATAAACAAGAACTATGCGGGGGAGGATTTTTTTAAGAACGGTACGAAGGGGCTGTATCTTGGAAATATAAACTATTATGATAACAGGACGGCATATATTGTTTCATATAATGTATTAAACAGGAGCACGGGCAAACCCATAGGCGTAGTTGCAGCCAGGATTATTCCGGTTTTCATATACGATGCAACTTCGGATTATACAGGTTTGGGAGAAACAGGAGAATCTCTCCTGGTTCAAAAAAGAGGAAACGAAGTCGTATTCCTGAATCCTTTACGCCATAATGCAAGCGCGGCACTGAACCTTAAATATCTGCTGGATTCAAGCCTCGCAATTCCGGCAATTCTTGCAGCGAGCGGAGAAAATGGCACAATCCAGGCGCTTGATTACCGGGGAAAAGAGGTTTTTGCGGCATATACCTATGTTCCAATCGGAAATTGGGGGCTGGTGGTAAAAATAGATTCTTCAGAAGCATTGATTCCTGCGCAAAGGTCAAAAGAACGGTTTCTGGCCCTGGGTATATTTTATTTTGCCGTGGTGGCAGTCCTCGCTTATTTTCTTGGCAGGAGACTTACAGCCCCGCTAATCCGGCTTTCAGACGCTTCCAGGAAAGTTGCAAAAGGTTATCTCACAGTTCATATAGAGCCTGAGACCAGGGATGAAATCGGGGAGCTTGCGCAGTCTTTTAACGTAATGGTGCAACGATTGAAAGAAGTATATGAAGGGCTGGAACAAAAGGTAAAGGAGAGAACTCAGGATTTAGACAAAAGGAATCTTGAACTGGCGAATCTGTATGAAGAGCTCAAATACCACGATGAGACGCTTGAGACACTTTATGAAATAGACAGGGTTGTGAGTCAGTCCCTTGAACTCGACGAACTATTGAATGTATCATTAACCAAAACCCTCCAGGTAACGTCTGCGGATGCCGGATGGATTTATTTGCTGCAGGAAGGCGGTGAAACCCTGAACCTGCGGACTTACGTGGGCATTTCTCCAGAGCTTGCAGAGGCCGCTGCAAAGATAAAAGTCGGGCAGGGAGTTTCAGGAATGGCTGTCAAATCAGGAAAACCTGTAACCATGGACATCGAGAACTATCCTTATCCTCAGCTTATCACTCTTATGGAAAAAGATGGCATAAAGTCCCTTGTGGGCATCCCCCTTGTTGCAAAAGGGAAAGTGGGCGGGGCGATGGTTCTCTCAAACCGAAAGCACAGGATTTTCAAAAAAGAAGATATTGATCTTCTGTCATCCATAGGGAGCCAGATAGGAGTGGCGGTAGAAAATGCCAGATTATATTCAGAACTCAAGCGCCATGACGAGACGCTGGAAACGCTTTTTGAAATAGACAGGGTGGTGAGTGAGTCTCTTGACCTGGATGAAATTTTCAGGGAGGCGCTTGCCAAAACAATCCTGGTAACATCGTCCGATGCGGGTGCGATTTATACACTTGAAGAAGACGGGAAAACCCTTAAATTGAAGACATCTTCCGGTCTTTCCATGGATTTTGTCGGGGCTGTTTCTGAAATAGAAGTGGGCATGGGCGTTGCCGGGGGCACCGTACTGGCAAAAAAACCTCTTGTCACCGATATCGACCGCTTTCCTAGCCGCAATCTTGTGCCCTCTCTTGAAAAAGAGGGGCTGGTAACAATTGTCGGGGCGCCGCTTATGGCCAAAGGCAGGGTGGTTGGTGCCATGAACCTTGGAAACCGCAGCAGGAGAATATTCTCAAAAGAAGACCTCGATGTCCTTGCATCCATTGGCGGGCAGATAGGCGTTGCCATAGAAAATGCACGGTTGTACCAGGAAGCAAAAACTTCGTATGAAAAACTGCAGGCGGCATACGAGGAGCTAAAGTCCCTTGACAGGATGAAAAGCGAGTTCCTTTCAAATGTTTCACATGAGCTGAAAACCCCGCTGGTTTCGATAAGAGGATACAGCGAGTTATTGCATGATGAAAAACTCGGGTTAATAAAGGATGAACAAAAAAAGAGCCTCGAAGCCATTATCAGGAATGCAGACCGGTTGACCCGGCTGATAAATTCGATATTATTCATCAGCAAGATGCAGGCTGAGAAGCTCGAATTCCAGTTCAGGCCTGTGGATATGGATGAAATTGTAAAGGTATGCGTGGACGATGCCAGAAGCATGATAGATACGAAACAAATTACATTTGAAAAGGATATACCCGGAATATCAAAAGTCAACGGGGAAAAAGACAGGTTTATAGAAGTGATAAGCAATCTTCTTGACAATGCAATAAAATTCACCCCAACAGGAGGGAAAATCTCAATAAAAGCCCGGGATGAAGAGGAGTTTGTCCATCTTGAAGTAATCGATAACGGTATCGGCATTCCTTTGGAAATAATACCGAAATTGTTTTCACGTTTTTACCAGGCCGATGCTTCCGCATCGAGAAAGTACGGGGGAACTGGTCTTGGACTGTACATCACAAAAAACATTGTCGATGCGTTTCACGGGAAAATCTGGATTGAAAGCGAGATCGGAAAAGGGACAAAAGTGCATGTATTACTGCCAATCGCAAGGTAGAAGGATTAAAAAACCATAATTAGAGTTAAAACGTGATAAACATGGAGAAAATTACATTCAGGACTAAGGACGGCGTTCTGATAGCAGGGAATTATTACAACCCGCAAAAAGAGCACTCACCTGTTTTTCTCCTGCTGCATATGATGCCTGCAACCAAAGAGAGCTGGAACACGTTTGCATTACGTCTTGAGGCACAAGGTTTTGCCTGTCTTGCAATCGATTTGCGGGGGCATGGCGAGAGCATCGATAAAAACGGGAAAAGAATTGATTACAAAGAATTCAGGGACGCCGAACACAGGGACTCCATGAATGATATAGAATCTGCAAAGGAATTCCTTGCAAGGCAAAAAGACGTGGATATTTCAAGATTCGCAGTTGCAGGCGCAAGCATTGGAGCAAACCTTGCTCTCTGGCAGGCGTCTATGGATAAGGATGTCAGGCTGCTTGTGCTTTTATCAGCCGGTCTTAATTACAGGGAAATAGAGACATCCGAACTTGCGTCAAAATATTCGGGTCCTGTCTATATTCTGGCAGGTGAGGGTGATACCTATGCTGCAACGAGCAGCAGGCAATTATACGACATATTTCCGGGTGATAAAAGACTGAATATAATAAACGGCAAATTGCATGGTACCAATATGTTCGACGTAATGCCGGAACTTATTGATGAATTACTGGAATGGATTGTACAAATATTATTACCATGATTATTACTATCATATTCAATTAAATTTATAAACTTATAATGACTCTATTTGTGTAAAATAGAAAAATGGGCAAACTTCAGTATAATCAGGTCGAAGGAATAAAAACATGACTGTTCGGGTATATACCATAGCCTCAGGAAAAGGTGGAACCGGCAAAACCACCACGACTTTAAATCTTGGCACTGCCCTTGCAATGCTTGGAAAAAAAACGATAATCATAGACGCTGACATAGGTATGGCCAATCTCGGGCTAATGCTTGGGCTTGAAAAAAGCAAGGTAACTTTGCATGAAGTATTAAGCGGCGAAGCGGAAATAAAAGATGCTACCTATTCAGGGCCTTCCGGTCTCCTGGTAGTGCCGAGCGGTTTGACTTTAAAAGGATTCCAGAAAGCAAACCCCGACATGTTAAAAAAGGTAGTGTCAAGCCTTACGGACGGCATGGATTATGTTTTGATAGATGCTCCTGCCGGCATAAGCAAGGACGGTTTAATCCCGCTTACCATTGCCGACAGGATACTTCTTGTGGTCAATCCCGAACTTTCCTCGATGGCGGATGCCCTGAAAATAAAAACACTGGCTGAACTTCTCGGCAAGTCTGTCGAAGGTGTAATTCTAAACCGCGCTGAGCTTGATAAAACCGAAATCAGCCGCAATAAAGTCAGCGAACTTTTAGGTGTTGGGGTCATTGAAATGATACCTGAGGATGTAAATGTAAGACGTTCTGCTGCATTTAAGGCACCTGTTGTTGTAAGGGCACCCAAATCCCCGGCATCGATTGCATTTAAAAGGCTTGCGGCGAAGATTACGGGTGAGAAATTCACGGAATCCAAAAAGGAAGGTTTTGTTGACCGCCTTACAAGGTCAATCTTCGGAGGGAAATAGAAGATAGTATGAATGAAATACGCGAAAAAGTGCGTGGATTCATAGCTGAATTTGCAAACCCCGATGAAAAAGATATCCAGAAATTCATTAGCGATTTAGCTTCGCAAAACCCAACTCTTGACACCGGGAATCTCAAGAAGAACCTGGCAAAGCTTGTCAAAAATGCAAAGGAACTGGCAACTTATGAAAGAGAATATTCTTTGTTGAACGAGAAGTCACCCGGCTATACAAAGCTTGCAGAAGTTTTAAAAGAAGCAAGGTCGGGGCAGGAAAACCTGGAAGATATTTCAGATGAATTGAAAAGCGCAAAAAGAGTCTTAAAATCGGCAAGCTTAGGGAAAACCAGGAAAAAACCTGCCGGAGATGAAGCGGGCAAGGAAAAATCCACAACAGAAGAGGGCGACGCGATATCAAGACAACAGGAAAAACCGCGAGAATTCGAAGAGCCTACCAGGAAAATCGAGCCGGATGAAGAGGGAGAAAAGGCTGTAAAAAAGAAAGGCAAAAGAAAAGAGGAAAAACCGGAACCGAAAACGGAAAGGCTGCCGGAAGAAGTGGAAAGCCTGATGTTCCACCTTGATTCTGATGCGACAAAGGATATTATCAAACAGATGACCCCGGAAAAGCATGCCGCATTTCTGCATCTTGAAGAAAAATTACTATCCGATATCGAAACCGGCATAAAGAAACTTAAAGAAACACCGTCTGAAAAAGCGCATGAAAATATATTAGTCAAGTTAAAATCATATTTAACAAAAGAAGCGGAAGACGTAGAAGCATACCACCAGTCGCTGCACGGTCTGCTTGTAACTTTTGAAGGACTGGAAGGATATAATGAAATTGAACGTTACTGGGTGAACGAACCCTATTCATTTGTAGTAATCCTGTTCAATCCGGAAAAAAATTCATATCTGTATTATGTAGCAGAGCCGAAACTTTCTGATTTTGAAGACCTGTTACTTAAAGAAATCAAAGACAGGCTCAAGGACATACTTCTTTTTGAAGATGTAAAGAGTGACGCGGATAAGGAAAAAATCCTGACTGACAAAGTCAAAAAAGTAATAAAAGATTATGCGATCGATATAACCCCTTTAACTCTTGAAAAAATATTGTACTATACGCGAAGGGACTTCATTAAATTCGGTAAGATCGACTCGATTATGCATGACAACAGGATAGAAGATATTTCAGCTAACGGCTATGACATTCCCATCTACCTGTACCATAAGAAATACACCAATATGCCCACAAACATATTTTTTACCGAAAGCGAACTGGATTCTTATGTAATAAGGCTTGCCCAGAGGTGCGGTAAACACGTCTCGGTGGCGGAACCGATGGTGGATGCCACCATGCCAGATGGTTCCCGTATCCAGATGACGCTCGGCACTGAAGTGACAACCCACGGCGCGACATTTACAATCAGGAAGTTCAGCGAAACCCCCCTTACACCTGTTGACCTGATTAACTGGAATACGTTCTCGGCAGAAGAGATGGCATATCTGTGGCTATGTATCGAAAACAATAAGAGCCTGATTTTTGCAGGAGGCACGGCTTCGGGTAAGACTTCATCCCTTAACGCGGTTTCCCTGTTCATTCCCTGGCAGGCAAAGATAATCTCACTTGAGGATACGCGGGAATTGAAACTGCCGCATCCGAACTGGATTCCGGGGATAACCAGAGACTCCTTCACTGCCGACGGACGGGGAAGTATTGATATGTACGACCTTCTCAGGGCGGCGCTCCGGCAGAGACCTGAATACCTGCTGGTCGGCGAAGTCAGGGGCAAGGAAGCTCTGACGCTATTCCAGGCGATGAGCACCGGTCACACTACTTTCTCTACAATGCATGCGGATTCGGTATCCAGCGCCATACATCGTCTTGAAAATCCCCCAATCAGCGTGCCGAGGTCGATGATCCAGGCTCTCAATATAATAAGCATCCAGGCGCAAACATTCGTAAAAGGAAAAAGGGCGCGCCGCAATATGAAGTTGGTTGAGATTACTGATATTGACCCCACGACCAGGAACATAAGGACGAATGATATTTTTGCATGGGATGCCCTGACAGATAAATTCCACAGGGTGGGCGAATCAAAAGCGCTGAACGAGGTAATGATAAGACGCGGATGGAATATCGGGGATTTGAAAAAAGAGCTGAGCAACAGGCAGAAAATTCTTGAGTTCATGGTAAATAACAAAATATCAGATTTCAATGCGATTGCTACAATCATTCATGATTACCAGGTTACTCCTGAAAAAGTTTTAAAGAAATTAAACATCTCCGGATGAGCACATGGCAAGCAAAGTCGAATTATATTTCCAGAAATTAAAGACGCTGCCATTTGTCCTGCTCGGCGAAAAAATGAAAGCAAAGAAGGACCAGTTCCGGAACCTGCGAATGGCGATGAGACAGGCCCGCATCCCGATGTCGTATGAAATGTATATTTCAAACGCAATATTCTATTCAGCGCTGGCAGGTATTGTAGGGGCGTTCCTGGGGTTAATATCAACGTATATCCTGTTCACGTTCGTCAAGCTTCCTGAAAGGCTTACGCATCTTACTTTTTCACCGAAAACAGCATGGCTTATCCAGTACAGGGACTTTGCGATTGCGATTTTCATAATTATTTTTCTTGCCCTTCTTTTTGGCGGGATAACGTATGCGCTTTTTCTTGCCTATCCAGGATTCAAGGCCGGAGAGAGGAAGGGTGCAATCGATAAGAACCTGCCCTATGCCGTCACCTTCATGTATGCTCTGAGCAGGGGCGGCATGAATGTAATTGAAATATTACGTTCATTAAGTAAAAGCACTGATACGTATGGCGAAGTAGCAAAGGAAGTGGATGTCGTTGTGAGGGATATGGATTATTTCGGGAATGACTTGAGAACCGCTCTTCACAACATCAGTGAGGTTACGCCGTCTGAGAATTTCAGGGACTTAATGTATAATCTCCTGACGGTCATAGACAGCGGTGGGAATATCTCTACATATTTCCGTGATAAATCAGAGCAGTATCTGAACAGGGCAAAGATCGAGCAGAAAGGATTCCTTGAAACGCTTGGATTAATTGCGGAATCCTATGTCACGGCGTTCGTGGCAGGACCCCTTTTTATTATAATTCTCGGAGTGATGATGTCGGTAATGGGCTCCGGAAGCCATGTTATGATATATGCGATAATTTATGCCGTGATACCGATAGGTTCGTTGATGTTCGTGGTGATGGTTGATATTATCACGCCCGGGGCTACCGGAGAAGCCCCGCTTCTTCCCACTCAAAGTTTCGTCGGTGAAATTGTAGTGCCTGAAACTGATGAAAAGACCGTATTTTCCAAATTCATCAAGTCAAGAAACTCAGTTAGAATAAGGGCAATGCTTCGCGATCCCTTGAAGCCGCTTAAAGAAAAGCCAATGTACTCTTTAATAATAACAGGACCGATAGCTCTTATTTTTATGTTAATCTCGGTTTTTAATGCGATGAAGGCACCGGATTTTGTGGATTATATAGATGACAGGATAGTTTTTACCGTGTATATCCTGGTTATCCCACTTATGATTTTCCATGAATATAAAAAGCGAAGGGAAGACCGGATACAGTCGCAGATACCTGATTTCTTAAAAAAACTTGCCAGTACCAATGAAACAGGCATGACACTCCGTGACTCTATCAAACTGATGACACGCTCGGATATCGGTTTGAGCAAGGAAATCAAAAAAATCTGGAATGATATTGAATGGGGACTTGCGATAAATGAAGCGCTCGTCAGGTTTGCCAACCGCGTCAGGACGCATCTTGTATCGCGGTCAGTCACTTTATTGACAAAAGCCAATGAGTCAAGCGGTGATATAGGCGAAGTGCTGAATGTTGCTGCAAGAGATGTTGCTGCGGAACAGGAATTAAGGAACGAGCGCAGGACTAATATGTTTATTTACGTGGTTATTATATACATCTCATTCCTTGTATTCATAGGTATTATTTACATAATTTCTACGACATTCCTTTCAGAAATGGTAAAGGCCGGGGAGAAAGTTGCATCAAGCGGGGGCACGGGAGTTCCTCTCAGTCTCACGAGGGAGAAATTGAACGTATATAACCGCATGTTTTTCCATGGCGCCCTGATACAGGGTTTTTGCTCGGGGTTGATCGCAGGAGTGATGGGAGAAGGTAATGCGCTCTCGGGATTAAAGCATTCAGTGATAATGGTAACTATCGGTTATCTCCTCTTTACGATGTTTGTGCTTTAAGGTTTCAATCCTTGTTTAGTGGATGCGCCTCTTGAATCCGGGACAGTTACAAATATTTTATATACAGTTCGTACGAGTTCGTATTGAGTTCGCTGTTTATATTTTGCCTCTGCTTTGCGAACTTTGCGTCTGGTATGAAAGACTTTTCATCGCTATCTATGAACCGTGGTTCATAGCCGACTTTGCGGTGAATATCTCCACTCAGGAGATTGCATTGTTTCTCCTATTGGCGCCGCAGATTAATGTAATTTAATTTATATAATTTGACAATAAAACAGATAGTTTTCCAACATCCTTAAATCTCAGAATAACGTTTTAAATTAACTATGGCAAAGAAATCCAAAACCACGAAGCTCACTCTACCCATCATTGTTGAAAAAGACGAGGATGGATTTTATGTAGTGGAGTGCCCTCTTTTAAAAGGCTGTTACACCCAGGGAGAGACACTCGATGCAGCGCTCAAAAACATACGCGAAGTAATAGAAATGTGTCTTGAAGAAGAGAGCGAGGATGAAGTCTCTGATATTGCACACATCCAGGAATTCAGTTTCCATACTGTAGCAGTAGAAGTATGAAACTGCCGGTTGTATCAGGTAAGGAAGCCGTAAAGGCATTTGGAAAACTCGGATATGTCACGGTAAGGCAAACTGGCAGCCATATTCGAAGGAAGCATCAATCAGATCGTTCCAAAAAACCGCTCACAATCCCAAACCATAAGATAGTGGGAAAAGGTTTACTTAGAAAATTATTGCGAGATGCGGAAATAACAATTGAAGATTTCTGTAGTCTTATTTAAACTCCTGATTTTTTAAAAATATGATGGCGAAGTTTCGGATTACACCTCCTCCCCTCTGCTTCATAGTTCCTGTCAAATATTTATAGATTCAGCCCGCATAAGTATGATAGTGAGGCGCAGCATTGTCATTTAAACTCATTTCCGGTTTTGAACCGAAAGGAGACCAATCGAAAGCGATAGAGAAACTTGTTTTCGGCATAGAGCATGGCATGAAGCATCAGACCCTGCTGGGAGTGACCGGTTCCGGCAAGACTTTCACAGTCGCAAATGTGATAAACAAAATCCAGAGACCCACGCTTGTTATTTCCCACAATAAGACACTTGCGGCGCAGCTTTATTCCGAGTTCAGGGCTTTTTTTTCAGAAAATGCGGTTGAATATTTCGTGAGCTACTACGATTACTACCAGCCTGAGTCGTATATTCCGCAGACTGATACCTATATCGAAAAGGACGCATCAATCAACGAGGAGATTAACAGGATGCGCCTGTCTGCCACACGCTCGCTGTTTGAGCGCAGGGATGTGATTGTGGTGGCAAGCGTATCTTGCATATACGGCATCGGGTCCCCGCAGGAATGGCAGGAGATGTCCATATTGCTTAAAAAAGGAGAGGAAATCGAGAGGCGGGTTTTACTTTCAAGACTTGTGGACATGCAGTATGAACGCAATGACCTTGATTTCAGCACCGGGAAATTCAGGGCGCGCGGGGACACGATCGAGGTATTCCCTTCGTATGCTTCAAATGGTATCAGGATAGAACTCTTCGGAGATGAAATCGACAGGATTTCGGAATTTGATGCCCTGACTGGAAAAACATTGAGGGAAAGCTATGCTGTGGTGATATACCCTGCAAAACATTTCGTGATGCCGCAGGAAAAGATAGATGCTGCGATCGAGTCAATCGAGGCCGAACTCAGGGACAGGTTACATGAGTTAAAAGCCATGGGGAAAATTCTTGAGGCCGCGCGCCTTGAGCAGCGAACGAAATTCGATATCGAGATGATGAAGGAAATCGGTTACTGCCAGGGGATAGAGAACTACAGCCGCCACATGGACGGGCGGAGGGCCGGTGAGCCGCCTTACACGTTACTCGATTATTTCCCGAAAGATTATCTCATCGTTATCGATGAATCGCATGTAACGCTCCCGCAGCTTCGGGGAATGCACGCCGGTGACCATGCAAGAAAAGAATCGCTTGTTGACTATGGTTTCAGGATGCCTTCGGCTTATGATAACCGCCCGCTGACATTTGATGAGTTCAGTTCCAGGGTGAACCAGGTCTTGTATGTATCCGCCACGCCCGCAGATTATGAAATAGCAAACAGCGCGCAGGTTGTTGAGCAGATAATAAGGCCTACCGGGCTTGTGGACCCGGAAATCGTAGTGAAACCCGTGCAGGGGCAGATAGACGACCTGATGGCAGAGATCCATGCAAAGACAGCAAAAAAGTTCAGGGTACTTGTTACCACGCTTACGAAAAGGATGGCAGAAGACCTGACACAATATCTCCTCGACGCGGGAATCAAGGCAAGGTACATGCATTCCGAGATAGAGACGCTTGAGCGCATTGAGATTATAAGGGGGCTTCGTCTCGGCGAGTTCGATGTGCTTGTGGGCATTAACCTCCTGCGCGAGGGGCTTGACTTGCCCGAGGTTGCGCTTGTGGCAATACTTGATGCAGACAAGGAAGGCTTCCTGCGCTCTGACCGCTCGCTCTTGCAGACGATAGGCAGGACATCAAGAAATGTCGAGGGAAGGGTTGTGATGTATGCAGACAGGATGACAGGCTCGATGCAGAGGGCGATAGATGAGACAAACCGCAGGCGAGCGATGCAGGTAAAGTACAATGAGGAGCATAATATCACGCCGCAGACAATCAGGAAGGCTGTGGAGCCGAGGGCGATAACTGAGGAAGCTGCACCCTCAAAGGAGGAGATATTCAATTATATTGTGGAACTTGAAGCTGAAATGCACAGGGCTGCCAAGAACCTTGAGTTTGAGAAGGCGGCGGAGATTAGGGACAGGATAGCGAAGTTGAGGAAGGAGATGTGATGCAATTCGCTTTTTTGTTATTTTTTGTTACAAAAATTTAAATAGTATGTTTTTTAAATAATGCTTCGATGGTGAACGCGTCTCTTAAAAAGGTTTTTATCAAGAATTTCAAAAGCCTTCACGACTGTGAAATTGATATCGGGAAAATGAATGTCGTGGTGGGGGCGAACGCTTCGGGCAAATCGAATCTGGTGGAAGCATTCAGGTTATTGAAAAAGATTTATGTTGAAAAGGATCCTTTTCCGTTTTTAGAGTGGTGGGGTTATGATAATGTAGTATGGCAGAGAAAAGAAGAACTGCCTATTACTATTGGGCTGCATTTTGATATTGAAGGTTATGATGTCTATTTTGAGACAAACTTTACTGGAGTAGGGCGGAAATTCCAGATTTTGCGAGAGGTTTTGGACATCAGAGGTTACTTGAAGTTCATGAAAGAAGGTGATTTGTTAACAATAGGACACAATCCGGATTTCATTGAACGTGTTATAAAAAATCTTCCCAAATACGAAACTTCGCTTGGAGATAAGACAAAGCTGAAAAAGAATAAAAGCGGGTTAATGAAAGAGAAAAAATATTCTGTGGATTTGGAGCAAAAACTTTTGGAATATGGTTTTGGTATTTTATCTGCAAGTAGTGTTTTTACAGACAAAAAGGCAGCAAAAGAGTTTATTTTATCCAATTTCACACTTTCAGAGATGGGAATAGGCAAAAGTGATGAAAAAGTTATAATTTTATGTCCTGCCATATTTTATGAAGAAGAATTCGAAGATGGCTCATTTTGGCTTCCTGATCCTATCATTAATATTGCAGTTCATTCGATATTGGAATTTATCGGTAAACTATCGATTTTGTATCCACTCAATATCCGCTCGATGAAAAATCCTCAACCATTCAGAAGAGAAGAAACAATCAAAGAAGACGGAACCAATATCGCGAGCGTCTATCACACCATTTATCTCAAAGAAGGGAAAATTCCCGAACAAATTTACAATATCTTTACACTGGTTTTTCCAAAAATAGATGTGCGGCCTCATATTACCGATGACGGCAGGGTTATGCTAAAATTCTTTGAGGACGGACTTGAACTTTTACCACCCAACACTTCCGACGGCTTCTATAAAATTTTAACTCTGCTCACTGCGATTTACTTAAAGTCGCCCCTGCTTATAATTGATGAAATCGAGAATTCCCTGCATCCAGAAACATTAGAACTTATTTTGGATACAATAAAAGCAAGCGATATTCAGGCAATAATAACGACGCACTCACCGGTTGTAGTTGATATGACCGAACCGGATAACATGATCCTTGTTGAAAAAGAACACGGAGAATCCAGATTCAAGAGAATTAAAGACCCTGAGAAAATAAGGGGCTTCTTAAAGGAAAAGGGTATAAAGTTTAGTGTAGGCTGGCTTTATGGAGAGCTTTCTCACATCGAATAAAAAAACATGAGAATAAAACTAATTGTAGAAGATTTTTACGGTGTGGATTTTTTAAAGAATGTAATCCAACGACTTAAAGAAGCAAATCTGGTAAATGAAAACCTGATAATTCCAAAACCAAAACATTTACCGGCTGATTGTAATAAAAAATTGGATGAAATTTTGGAATTTATTGATAATCAATGGGACAGGATAATTATTGTTCTTGATGCAGATGATCCACGAAATTTCAAAAATATATATGAAAGGGCACAAAGTCATGTACCGAATAGCATGAAAACTCCTGTCAAAATTGTCCTTACTGAATATGAAATTGAAGAATGGATATGCATTAGCAAAAATCTAAACTGGAAGCATTCAAAACCATCAGATGAACTGAAACGCAAATTCGGATATGAAAAATACTAGCTTCCAAAGTATGCCAGCGAATTAGATTTTGATGAACTTCAGAAAAATTGCAGATCTTTCAAGGATTTTCTCAAAGCTTTGAAGCCGTTGCAGAGATAAACCAACCCCTCATCTCAAATCAACCCTTCAAGCACCCTCCTCCCAGCCCTGACATCCTCGATTGAAAACACCTCAAGATTATAGACGCCATCAAAATCAAGCTCCTTGAGGACTGAAAAATCTATACCCCCGCTCCCCGGCGCTCCATGAAAGTCTCCCCAGTACTTTTCATTCAGCATCCCGCCGTTGTCATGAATATGGACGTGAACCACATATTCCTTGATTTCACGCACAAAATCCCGCAGTTTCGACGAATCCCCGCCGCATGTCAGGTTCGCATGACCTATGTCCAGTGTGGCTCTCAAGGAAGGTGAACCTATTTGTTCTATGGCATTTATGAGTTCAGATGCCTGGCTGCACAGGTTCTTCGGGTCTGTCCCTACCTTGTTTTCAAGCCCAAGCATCACATTCCGATCTTGCGCGAACCGTGCAATTCTGGATAATCCTGATACCATACTGTCAGAAGACCTACTTCTATCGGTATCAATCCTGCCCGGGTGGATAACCACGACGCTTGAACCAAGTTCATCAGCCATCGTTATACTCTCCTTGAGGAGTCTTATTTGGGTTTT
The DNA here is from genome assembly GCA_902386255.1 of uncultured archaeon. Lineage (GTDB taxonomy): Archaea > Halobacteriota > Methanosarcinia > Methanosarcinales > Methanoperedenaceae > Methanoperedens. The sequence goes on along the minus strand of CABMII010000167.1, from coordinate 13,827 downwards.
ATTTAAATGCGCTGTGTCAACGATAAGTTCATGCGGATAATTGGGAGCGTCGTTGAAATATGGTGCATGGATTGAGGTGGATAATTCGCATGTTGAAAGGAAATCCCTGATTTTTTTAACCCTGCTTTTTACCAGTTTTGTTCCTTCATATACACCCAGTTTCGGAATGTACAACTCAATTGATTCGACAACCTGTTTCAATTCAGGAAAACTCCCTGCAAAGGATGATGCTCCGATTATCATTCCCTGTACGAAGGGTAAATATTGTATATTATGATTCCGATGGCATTGAAAACTCATCATAATCATAAAGGCAAGCGTTATATAATATCATGATTAATACTTTAATTTGCTATAGTGCGGGAAACTACAGTAGGAGCTAAAAAACATGAAACCCATATCAGGCTGCGCTGTCGGTAAAGGATTGTTTGCTTCATTCGCCGGTTATGAGATGACAGATACATTGCCACTGCGCCTTGTGACCGAATGCAAGCGAAAGCTCACAAAGGATTGCAGTATAGATATTTGCCCGAGATTCAGGAGCGGGGTTTCGGGTTCACATCGGATATCCTGGAGAAATGAAGGCGCTACAATTTGATGGTTTGAGGTTAAACACGAATATTGCGGTTATTTAGCCTGCTTTCTTTATCTTTACTTATCTGGAAAATCATCATCTTAAACTATAATGATATTTTTTTATATAATCAGGATGTTTCTGGAACCGGAGCAATACTGATGGCTACAAAACAGGGCATTCACAAATCCAGGGGAGGACTTATCAGGTCATTCGTTACCCTGGAAAACGGAATAATCAAGGATATAACTATTTCAGGGGATTTTTTTATGTTCCCTGAAGAAGCGCTCTTCGTAATACTGGAACGATTAAAAGGTACACCTGCAAACCGTGCAGCCATCCAAAAAAATATAGAAGAAACATACACAAAAGAAAATATCCAATCCCCCGGAACGTCGCCGTCTGATTTTGTGGAATCCATAATGAAAGCGCTGGAGGGGTAGGTATGGAAGAGTGGCGCGTAATTGATTTTGGATTGGTGGATATACGCGACATGATGGCAATGGATGAAGCAATATTGAAAGGGGACGAAGGCAACACTTTCTTTTTCTGGACGCCGAAAAAATCCATAATCCTTGGTTTTTTCCAGAAAGCGGATGTTGAATTAAACCTCGCCCACTGTAAGGATTACACCATAACACGGCGAATAAGCGGAGGCGGGATAGCCTTCTCGGATGACAGGTGCAGGCAGGTAAATTATGGCGTTGTCGGGACAATAGACAATGAAAAGTTCCCCCTCGATATAATTGAATCCTATAAACAGATATGCGGCGTCCTCATTGACACGCTCGTTCATTATGGCCTGAATGCGGCGTTCCGTCCCATTAACGATGTCGTAGTGGACAATAAAAAAATCTCAGGTAATGCACAGACACGGTGGGAAGGAAAACTCCTCCAGAATGGCACCCTGCTACTTGATTTTGATATTGAGGAAATGCTTCGGATATCCAATATTCCAAAGGAAAAATTCCTTGACAAGAAAATCGCATCCATCAGGGAAGGACTTACATGGCTTGACCGGGAACTCGGGGAAGAGCGTGATATGGAGGAAGTAAAGAATATAATAAAACAAAAATTTGAAGAGAGATTCCACGTCGCGTTAAAACCCGGAACTCTTAGCAAAAAAGAAATGATGCTTACAAATAACCTTTTACCGAAATATTATTCTCATGAATGGACATACCGCTGATTACGATGTGATAGTGGTGGGCGCCGGTCCTGCCGGGTCGATAACTGCGAAAACAGTTGCGTCTGAAGGATATAGAGTACTGGTACTTGAAAAAAACGCATCATGCAGGTCGCCGTGCGCCGGTTATATCAGCCGCACCATCAATTTTGAGGTGCCCGGCGAGTCGGTTATCCAGTCAAAAATAACGAAGATGCGCACGTATTTCCCCGATTTATCCTTTCATGATTTCCAGTTGAACGGCTTCGTTGTGAACAGGCCGTTATTTGATATGGAGCTTGCCATGAAAGCCGTGGAAGCGGGCGCGGAAATTAAATGGAATTCACCTCTAACCGGCATGAGTCCGGGGGGTGTCAGATTCCGCGATGGTAAATCTTCAGGGAAAATAATAGCAGGAGCAGACGGCGTGTTTTCAAAAACAGCCGCACTTTTAGGTTCAGGAAAACAACGATTTGCGGCCTGTGCCCAGTATCACATGAAAGGTATCCCTACTTTACCGCAAACATGTGAGATTTTTTTTGATGCCCTTTATGCGCCCGGAGGATATATCTGGGTATATCCAACAGGTGCGGACTCGGCGAAAGTGGGTCTGGGAATAGCAAACAGCAAAATCCCCCCCCGCGAGTATCTTGATGCTTTTATCTCCAACGCTGCGGGACGATTTTGTGGTGAAAAAAAAGAATATATAACAGGTGCACTGCCGGTTGGGGGGCTTCGTGAAAAACTCGTTTTTGACAATGTTCTTCTTGTGGGCGACAGCGCAGGAATGGCTGACCCTGTCACGGGCGCAGGTATCAACAATGCAATACTTGCTGGCGAGATTGCAGGGAAAACAATAATCAAAGCGCTTGAAAAAGACGATTTGGCGGTCCTATTGGAGTATGAAACCGGAATCAAAAAACTTCTTGGAAAAACGCTTGCAAAAGCGCTTGCAAAAAGAAAACAAATGGATGCCTGCTGTAATAACGAGCAGTTACAGAAGCATCTGCCTGAATTGTGGGTAACTTTTAAGAAGTACTGGGTATGAGGATGGCGTTAATGCTGCCGTCCTGTCCCGGCCTGTTGGTCACGCGGGCGCTTCCAATCTCGGTTTTGATTATGGAACCCTTCGTTACGATATTTCGCCTTACATAGTGAATATTTGCCGGGTTTCCCGTGACTGTTTCGACCTTGACTTTCTTTGAGGTCTTTGTTTTCGGGTCTGTTACTATTGCGGTATTATCCCTCAAGAGACGGACTTTTTCCTGCCCGCCAAGTGTTTTCACGGTCTTCCTTATGGTTTCCCCAAGATGGGTATTTGCGGTTTCCCCGCCGAGTTCGAATTTTCTCTTGCCTCTTGATTGAATCAGCCTGCCGCCTGTATATTTACGAATTGATCTTCCTTGGAATTTCATAATTATCCTCTTTGAACTTAAATTATAGAATAATAATTTTCCTTCTTAATGCAGTAATGTAATAAAAACCTTCCCTTAATCATTCAAAAGATATTTTGCCGTACACTCCCAAAACCATAAATGATATATCGATTGAATCTTATTTAACAAACAATGCGGCTGTGGTCCAGCGGTTATGACAGGGGCTTCCCAACGACCTTTTTATATGAAAGGCGGGAAATAGCCTCTAACCCGGGTTCGAATCCCGGCAGCCGCATATTTAGTTACTGATAAATCTAAAAACCAACAGATTTAATAAGTATATCGGGCATTTTACATCTATTTTAAGGATTAAAATAAAGGGATTTTAATGAAAGATTACATAATAAAAGACATAAAACTCGCAGACGAAGGGAAGCAGAGAATCGAATGGGCAAGAAGGCACATGCCAGTTCTTCAAAAAATCAGGGAACAGTTCGAAAAGGAAGAACCGCTAAACGGCGTAAATGTTGTCGCATGTCTTCATGTGACCGTTGAAACCGCCAATCTCATTTATACGATGAAAGCAGGGGGCGCAAATATTGCGCTTACCGCTTCAAATCCTTTAAGCACGCAGGATGATGTTGCTGCGGCGCTTGCATCAGAGGGGATAAAAACTTATGCAATAAAAGGGGAAAACGAGAAGCAGTATTACGAATGTCTTGAAGAGGCACTCAAGATAAAACCTCATGTCACTCTTGATGACGGCGCGGATACCATAGCTCTTGTGCATTCAAAACACAAGGAACTTATAAAAAACATAAAAGGCGGATGCGAGGAGACAACTACAGGGGTAATCAGGCTGCGTGCGATGGCGGCAGAGGGCGCGCTGAAATACCCTGTCATTGCAGTAAACGACGCCGAAACAAAGATGATGTTTGATAACCGCTACGGCACCGGACAGAGCACCATACACGGGATAATGAACGCCACCAATATCCTGTTCGCAGGAAAAACTATTGTGGTTGCCGGGTACGGATGGTGCGGGCGCGGCGTTGCGTCGCGGGCGCGGGGACTCGGCGGCAATGTTGTCGTTGTAGAAGTCGAGCCAAGGAAAGCACTTGAAGCAGTTATGGACGGCTTCAGGGTGATGAACATGAAGGAAGCTGCAAAAGTCGGTGATTTGTTCATCACTGTTACGGGGGATATCTCAGCTATCAGGAAAGAGCATTTCCAGGTCATGAAAGACCAGGCTATAGTGTGCAATTCAGGTCACTTCAACGTTGAAATAGACATACCCGCACTTACAAAACTGTCAAAGAAAGTCAACCAGATAAAGAATGACGTTCAGGAATTCGTGTTAAAAGACGGCAGGAGAATATACCTGCTTGCAGAAGGGAGGCTTGTGAATCTTGCAAGCGCATTCGGTCATCCGCCAGAGGTCATGGACATGAGCTTTGCAAACCAGGCTCTGGCTGTAAAATATATTGCTGAAAAAGGCAAAACGCTTGATGACCAGGTTTACAGGGTTCCAGCCGAAATCGATAGCAGAGTTGCCAAACTCAAGCTTGAAGCCATGGGCATCGAGATAGAAACCCTGACCAAAGAGCAGGATAAATACCTCCATTCATGGACGATGGGTACATAAGATGCAGTTGCAAATAAAAGCGGTTGAAAATTATCTTAAAGGATTATTCGGCAGCGCTAGGGTTACAGCCATCAGCGAGCTTGGCGGGATTCCGGTAGAGGTTGAGGAAGGAATAAAAGGATTCGGGTACGGGAAGCCTTATCTTATCGAGTTTGAGTCAAACGGGAAAATGCAATCCGTCGTACTTTCCTCAATGCGGGTGCAGAAGGGTTTCGGGCATGACCATTTTTCTGACAGGGCGGCGATTCTCATCTGGCAGAATTCGGTTTTTAATAACCTGCCAAAACACGTAAAATCCCTGGACGTTGGCTTTTTCACGCATGATGGCGAACTTTCCTCCGCAGGAAAGGCGGAAGAATATTTCATTCTGATGGAAAAAATTGAAGGAAAAGAATATTTTCTTGACCTTGAGAGGATAAAAAAGGAAGGGAAACTCACACCGCTTGATAAGGAAAGAACGAAAGCCTTATCTACATATCTTTCAGAAATCCATGCAAACAAATATAATGACTGTGAGCTTTACATCCGTAAAATCAGGGATAATGTAGGGCATGGCGAATGCATCATGGGATTACTTGACAGCTATCCCGACAATCTGGATTTTGTGAGCCAGAAAGACCTTTGCGACATCGAAAAGAAATGCGTGGAATGGCGATATAAAATAAAAGGAAAGACGCACCGCCTTTGCATGACGCACGGCGACTTCCATCCCTGGAATATAATGTTTCGCGAAGGCAGCGATTTCACGGTACTTGACCGGAGCCGCGGAGAATGGGGAGAAGCGGCAGATGATGTTTCATCGATAACGATGAACTATCTATTTTATTCCCTCCAGAAATACGGGAAACTTGCAGGACCGTTCCGTGAATTATACGAACTTTTTTTCAGTAACTACCTTGAAAAAACGCAGGATTATGAATTGTTGCGTGTCATCCAGCCGTTCTATGTGTTCCGCAGCGTTGTAGTGGCAAGCCCGATATGGTATCCCAACCTTGACCCGGAAGTCCGGACAAAGATTTTCAACTTCATTTATAATATACTTGAAAGTGAAGATTTTGATTACAAAAATGTAAACTCGTATTTCCAGGATTAATAATATGGCTTTTGCGGTATGGTTCACCGGTCTTCCCGGAAGCGGGAAAACTGCGATTGCGTCCCGTACTGCTGATATCCTAAAAACAAAAGGCATTGAAGTTAAAATACTCCAGCTTGATGAAATTCGCCGTGTCCTTACCCCTCATCCGAAATACACGGATGAAGAACGGGATATTGTGTACGCGTCCCTTGCTTATATGGCAAAACTCCTGACCGAATCAGGAATCAACATTTTTATAGATGCCACTGCAAACTGGAGGAAATACCGCGAGGCAGCCCGCAAAATAATCCCCAAATTTTCCGAAGTGTTCATCCGGTGCCCGCTCTCGGTTTGTATGGAACGTGAGGCGCACAGGAAGGCGGTTTACTCACCAAAGGGCATCTATAAAAAATCGGCACAAACCGGCGCCACCGTACCCGGAGTGAATATTCCTTACGAAGAGCCCATGAACCCCCTTGTCATAATAGATAGCGACAAAACGAAACCCGATGAAAGCGCAAGAAAAGTGGCGGATGCCATTATCAATCTTTATGGGGCATTGGATGGAAATTGAAACCTTAATTGAAATCGGAATTGAAATCCGGGAAATAATCGGTTCGTTCATCAGGGAGAACGCGGATTACGGGGAAATGATTGCCCGGCGGCCGAAGGATATCACGCGCAAAATGGATATGGCTGCTGAAACTGCGCTGGATAAAGCACTTTTATCGCGGGGGCTGTCTGCAAGAATAATATCAGAAGAGCTTGGAGACCGCATCGTTGGGAAGCGTCCCGATTTCATGCTGGTTTTTGACCCGATTGACGGTTCTACCAATGCAACGTGCGGTATTCCCTTTTTCTGCACTTCGCTTGCATATTCCGGAAAAACGGAGATGGCTACGTTTGACGATATCAGCATGGCGGTCATCTGCGACATCAGCGGTAATACATACTGCGCCGAAAAGGGAAAGGGCGCTTTTTTAAATGGTAAACCGATTGGCGCAAAACTGCGCGGCACCATGCCCAAACCCGTAATATCCGTATATTCGTACGGCGTGCCCGACGTCCCTAAGGGACTGATAGAACTTGAAAAATCAATAATTGTCAGGGCGCTTGGCAGTATTGCGCTTGATATGTGTTTTGTGGCTGACGGGACGCTTGACGGGATTATTGATACGCGGGGACTTGTAAGCGGCTATGATATCATGGCATCTGCTTTGATATTGAAAGAGGCAGGGGGATACCTTACCGATATTGAGGGTAATATCCTCGCAGGTAACGTGAAGGTGACCGGTTTGTCCATAATAGGGACGAAAAACAAAGAACTTCATGATAAAATTGTACGAACCCTCGGACAAGTATGAAGGAATCCCAGATACGACCGATTTCAAATGCTTACCTAAACACAATACAGGCCTTTGCAAGGGATGTTATAATAAATTCGCCTTGATTTTAAAATAAAAAAAGCTGGACAGCTTTTGCTGTCCAATATTTGTTATACTTATGTTCCATCTCCAGATGTACTGGTTGTGTTCGTCGTATTGCTGACGCCTGTGAAGTTCACAACCCAGCCGGCATTGCTTACATTCGCATTCATCTCGTATCCAATTGCCCTGTTCCATGTGATATTAACTGTTGCATGGGTATGGCAGCCGATACACGCCGCGTTGGTACCCTTCAGTTGGACAACCGTCTGGTTGTAACTGCCTGTCGAATACCATTGTGGTGTATCCGATTTCGCGATGCCTGCAGCCTGCAAACTTGAGAAGTTGACATCGCCAACTGCCTTGTTTGATACTGCTGCATAGTAGAAGGGCCTGTGCGCTTCCTGGTCTGACATTAATCTCAACGGAGAGTTGCCTGTACTTAAGCCGGTATTGTTATTCGTAAGATTTCCCGTGCCGTGGCATGCGAGACACTCAACTGTAATTGCTGCATGTGCCGAGAAATTTACCTGGCCAGCTACCGTCGTACTCTTACTGACATAAGATATCCACGCCTGTGCACTCAGGTTAGCACCTGATTTGTTAAAGTTCGTTGAATTAGGTGAAACGTGGCATCTCGCACAAGCATTTCCGTAGGATGCTTCAAATTTATTGTGAATCGCGCTTACGCCTGTTATTTCGTCGTAGATATCCTGGTGACACTTCTGACACTTAATATCCTCTACGGCGACCCATGTATGCTGCCCTGAGAAGAGCGACATCGTACTTGGCAAAGCGAAGAGACCTACTGCGACTACTGCAAACGACAATAAAATTACTTTGCTGTTCATTTTTTTCACCTCCTTTCCTATCCATTATTTTTTCTACCCAATTTGGGTTTAATTTGGGTATAATAAATGATATGCCATCTTGGTATAAATATCTTACGTTTGGTATCGAAACCCTATTTAAGATCTGTATTGTACGTCACGGAAGTAAATTCCGTACCCTCAGCGTCGACGAGCCTGACATTGATCAATACAAATTCTCCCTGCTTTGGGTACTTCCAGAGCCCGACCGGTAAATTATAGGTGCCATTCCCGGTATACGGGACAGACGTCCAGTCACTTATATCCATTGTTGTACCCGTCTCATCATTTTGGAATATCTTGACTACTATTCCCGGGGTGAAAAGCTGTGTTCCTTTCGGCTCGCTAACTTTCGTTGTCGGGACCAGAAATGCGGTCATGTTATCAATCGTTGGCGCACTGTTATTATCAAACTGTGTCAGGTTTATCCGGACATTTATATATTCTGCATCATTCCGTGTGGTATAGAGAATACCTCCAGCTATTATTCCCACTATCACCACTAACAGCAACAGGTTCTTGACAAATGACATGGTGTTTTATCTTTGCGCCAATCCTTATAAGCTTTGCTTTACTAATATAAAGAAAAATGAAGAAATTCTTACTTCTGGTTATAATCTTAACAGGACTGGCTGTTTACAGTTCTATCCAGGTGATAAGCTATATCTCCAAGCCAGCAGTCTGTATAGACTGCCACGGGAGTAAATACAATGCAACAGCCAAAGGCTCCATACTGCCATCCCATACAAACAGCAGCATAACCTGCATCGATTGCCATTCAGGAAATGGCATACAGGCACGGATTGACACCTTAAATGTTGTTGCAGGCGCAAAAATACTCAACGAATCAAAACCCGTGATAAACCAGTTGTTCCAGGCAAATTTCTCATTTGTCAATAGCTCAAATAATACAAGGTTTTCTTTACTGAAAGAAAACTGTGTAAAATGCCATCCTGAGAGCGACCTTAAAGGCCAGATGCATGCGAATAATACTACCTGCAACCTGTGCCATTTTGCCCACACCAAACAGAATATAAACTTCGAAGCTATCGGAATACAGACACATAAAAACGTAAAATGCACTGCATGTCATGGAACAGGGACCGATATCCAAATACCTTCATGCACACAATGTCACGAACCGCATGTGAAGGATGCGACATGGGGCAACGATGTATGCCTTGGATGCCACAAAAATGCCCACATCCCTACCAGAAGCATGACTTTTAGCGGAAATGAACCGAAAGAATTATGCAAGGGTTGCCATCCGAGTGAATACCAGAACCTCACCACAAACGGCGGGAAGCATAATCTCTTACCTTCATGTACAAGCTGCCACCCCGCACACGGTGTTATAATGGAATGTCTTGACTGCCACGGGGACACTACAGATGAATTTAATGCAAAGCATTATCCTCACCATCAAAACGCCTGCACTCTCTGCCACAGGTATGTGGCAAAATGCACAGCATGCCACAATCCCCACAACCCGTTCAGCGGTCTTCCCAGGCCAGCCACCGACCAGCAGATAGCTGAAATTGCAAAGCAGCGCGCGCAAATTCTTACAGCCCCGACGCCCCACCCGGCAAGAACGCCAAATCCAGACGAATAATATATTTAAATCAATAATAGTATCATGGACTATTATGAAATGGCTGATTCCCGCACTCGTAATCCTAGTGATGTTGGCATATATTTCATCAACAGCTTTCGACGATCTCGAAAAGCCAGTGTCATGCACAGGCTGTCACACTGCCGAGTACGGAAGGTCGCCTATTAATAATTCAGAACTGCCGGTCCATGAAAACAATAAAATCACTTGTATAGATTGCCATTCATCTCCCGGATTCCAATCAAGCCTGGAAACCAGGAAGTTCCTTATGAAGATAAATCTTGTAAACTATTCGCTTCCTGCAATCAATACGATATTCCAGGTAAATTCAACGCTAAATGAATCGCTTGATGCATCAGAGTTCGCAATCCTCAAACCCAACTGCACTAAATGCCATAATGTAAAAAAAATTGAAACCCGCAATCCTGACCATACCATGGTTCCAAATTGCATGAACTGCCATATTTTCCATCACGAACCCTCAAAAAATATCGGGACAGGTTTCTGGAAACTGATGGGGGAGGGCGGGCACAGGAATTTAACATGCGGGGCATGCCACGGCACCGATGTCATGCAACTGGGCGCGCTTCCCCAGTGCACAAAATGCCACACACCCCATCTAAAAGGCGCGCAATGGGATAGAAGCGTGTGCCTTGGGTGCCACAGCAATCCGCACATTCCGGTAAAAAACGCGGTATTTACTGGCACACCTCCAAAAGAAGCGTGCGGTGCCTGCCACAATAGTGAATACCAGACATTAACGGTGTATAACAGCAAACATAACAGGCTCCCCTCCTGTGCAAGCTGTCATCCTAAACACGGGGAGAAACTGGCATGCACAGGCTGCCATACCACAAACGCACACAATAAATTTCATCCCGGAGCCCAATGCGATAGCTGCCACGGAAATGCAGCAAAATGCACGGACTGCCATACGAATCCTCATGCACCCTTAAAAGGTCTTCCTATAATATTAGGACAACAACAATGGACAGAATATGCAACTACAGCGGGAAAGAAAAATCTGGCAAGTTAGTTATTTATCTTGTTGATACCAATACCTTGAAAAACCACAGAGAACGCGAGAACACAGAGAAAAAATAACAAATCCCTGTGCTCTCTGTGTCCTCGATGGTTAATATCTGACCAGATTGATAATCCAGAAAATAATAATTTCATAGAAGGAAAATGATCAAACTCAAAGCTCATATAGTTTCACGGGGACGTGCTGAAGGCGACGCCCTTGTGACCTCGCAGCCCATTTCATTTCTCGGTAGCATAGATATGAAAACCGGTATTGTGATAGAAAGAGGGCACGAACTTGAAGGAAAAAGCATTAAAGGAAAAGTCCTTGTTTTCCCGGGCGGCAAAGGTTCGACTGTGGGCTCGTATGCGATTTACCAGCTAAGGAAAAACAGTGCTGCGCCTTCTGCAATGATAAACATCAAAGCCGAACCGATTGTTGCCGTGGGCGCCATCATTTCCGATATCCCGCTTGTTGACCTTGTCGAAAAAAACCCGGTTACTGCGATAAGAACCGGGGATAAGGTTTTAGTAGATGCGATTGTAGGAAGCGTGGAGATACTATGAACGATGAAAAAGGTTTTATGGAAATAAAGATGAGCTCTGGCTGGTTTATGACCATCTCGCTTCAGAAAAGCGACAGGTTTGAAGAAGAAAAAGAGTATGTAGAGATAGCAAAAGAAAGAGGGGGGCAGAAGCAGCGCAGGTTCAATATCAATCCAAAATATGTAAGGGCGCTCGGGGAAGCCCTTATTAAATTTGCGGATGAAAATAAGCTTTAATTTTTCATTTTTAAGCTATTAGCAATGCGCCGGTCGGGAATCGAACCCGAGTTTAAGCGTTGGCAACGCCTAGTGATAACCGCTACACTACCGGCGCAAACCGTGTGTAAAAACCCTTGCGAGCATTCTCTTAATACTTTAATCTATATTAATAGTTTTCACTCTACAATTGGTTTGATGCTCGAAAACCCGAAAAACCACAAGTAATATAAATCAAAAATACAATCAGTCAGCCAATGAAAATTTACAGGACATACGAGGATTTGCCAAAAATCAAGCTGCCGCTGGGGCAGGAAGTTTTCATAAGCGACAGTACTATTCGTGACGGCTCCCAGATGCCCGGAATAGTGATGAAAAAAAAGCACAAGACCGAGATTTACGAGTATCTTCATAAAATCGGTATTGAAAAGCTTGAAACCTTTGTCTATAACGAACGCGACAGGGAAGCGGTTAAAGAAATGCTTGACCGGGGATATGAATTCCCGGAAGTCACTGGATGGGCGCGTGCAAATCCCAAGGATATTGATTTTGTGCTAAGTATGGATGGGATAAAGGAAACCGGTATTCTGATGTCCGTTTCCGACTCCCATGTCATCGACAAAATGGGGCTTAAAAGCAGGGAAGAGGCTGAAAAGAAATATACCGATGCATTGCAGTACGCAGTTGACCACGGGCTTCGCACAAGGGCGCACATCGAGGATATGACGCGTGCGGATAACGAGGGTTTTGTGTTCCCGCTTATCAGTAAATTGCTGGAGATTGACCCTGATTGTACAATACGCCTGTGCGATACGGTTGGCTACGGTATTCCTTTCCCTGAAGTGGATGAGCCATACGGTATTCCTTACATTGTAAAGAGATTGCGGGAAATCGGTACAAAGAACATCGAGACCCATGTCCATGACGATTTTGGTATGTCCGTCGCATGTTCCCTTGCTGGATACTGGTACGGTGCAAACTGGTCAAGTTTGACTTTTCTCGGAATAGGAGAAAGGGCAGGGAATGCTGAACTTGAGAAAGTCGTATTGTTCCTTATTCAGAGGGTTGAAGGATTCCAGAAGTATGATTTAACATCAATAACGGAATTTGCCCGGTTCATGGAAAGGGAAATCGGGATACGGGTGCCGCGCAACAAATCGGTTGTTGGAAAAAATATTTTTGCCCATGAAAGCGGTATCCATACCGCAGGCATCATAAAGAACCCGTTCACATATGAGCCATATCCTCCAGAAGTTGTTGGAGGGAAGAGAGAATTGATGATAGGGGATTCTTCGGGGCTTGAGGTAATACGCTATAAAGTCGAGGAGACGCTCAATGAATTAATGCATGTCGATACCAAGATTGAAAAGACCGATCCGCGCGTAAAGGCAATTCATGCTGATATCCAGAAATTGTATAACGAGGAGAAGCGGATTTCTGCAATCTCGGACGACGAGCTCAAGAAATTAGTTGAGAAGTATTTCATGCTTGAGTCGATAATCGATGAGCACAGCGCTAACGGGATGCACCGCTCGAATTCAGACAAAAAATAACCACATCTAACCAGTTTTACTTAATCCCTAATAATTTATTTAGTTTTTTATTAATATCTTTAAAAAGAGAAAGTGAGTTCATTGCAAGACCCTGCGCTTCTAAATAATAATCTATGGCGTTTTCTCTCCTGCCGTTTAAAACAAAAATGTCGCCAAGATGCATCAATGTTCGAGCCTCTTCTATTATATTTCCAATTTCTTTGAATATTCTCAATGCCTTCTCAAAATATTCTAAAGCTTTATCAAGTTCTCCTTCAGTTTTGAAGACGTTTCCTATGTTTAAGTATTCTGTTGCCACCCCATCTTTTTTTTCCAACTCCACATCCAGTTTCAACGCCATTTCGTAATACTCCAAAGCCTTATCAAGCTCTCCTTTTGTTTGGTGGACATTGCCTATGTTTCCAAGCTGAACTGCAATTCCTTCTTTTATTCCCGCTTCTTCATTAAGCTTCAATGCTTTCGTGTAATACTTCAAAGCGTTATCATGTGCCCCTATAGTGAAGAAAACGCTACCTATATTTCCAAGCTGACTTGCAATTCCTTCTTTACTCCCCAACTCTTCATACAGTTTCAATGCCTTTTCGTAATACTTTAGAGCGTTATTAAAATCTTCTTTGATTAGATAGGCATTGCTAATGTTTCCAAGTTGAACTGCAATTCCTTCTTTTCTACCAAACTCTTCATAAAGATTCAATGCTTTATCGTAATAATTCAAAGCAGTATCAAAATCTTCTTTAATTAGGTAGGTAT
>CABMII010000166.1 GCA_902386255.1 uncultured archaeon | reverse complement strand
CTCTGGCGTTATTTGTTGCTTCAAGGTGCTCACGCAGTGATTTTCCGCCGATGGTAATACCCTCTTCAAGAACAAGTTTTGTCTCAGGAAGCGTCAGGGTATTCCCTTCTATTGCATTTGAGTGATATGTATGCAGAAGTCTCATTTCTTCATGTAACTTATTTACAGCATCTGTTGGCAGAGGGCGTAGGGAGTTAAGCCTGTGCATTTTTTCGTTTATGCGTGAAAGAAGCTTTTCCCGGATTAATGATGTATCGGTATCGGACATAATTTAATATATCCGATAGGACAACCAAAGTATATATCGGTATCGGTCAATTTTAGGACTATCCGATACGACTATCGGACATTTTTCGCTTCTTCCAACAGCTTCTTTTTATCTTTAAAGTCCGGCAAAAGCCTGTCAAAATATTTCACAACAACGCATGATTCAGTACATTTCCCGCATCTTGTGCATTCTTTCCCTATTTTCAATCCCGGCTCGATTTCGATAGCTTCAACCTGACACACTTTCAAACACACGCCGCATTTTGTGCATTTTTTCACCCTCATCAATTGCTTTGCCGTGTTCTCAAACAGGGACAACGCTTCTTCCTTTCCCGGCGCATTTACAGAGATATGCCCGGATGAGAATATCTTGACGCTTGAGCCTTTTGTTTTAACCAGCAGCACGCCGAGGTCTTCCGAGAACGTGTTCTCACCGAGGATATTTGCAATATTGCAGGCTTCATCAAGCGTGAGTCCTGAAACTTTCCCTTCCATTGTATATCCGCCAGTCTTGCATGGCGAAACCCCGCCTGTCACCACGATGCCGAACTCTTCTTTTTTGCCCTTTAATGTTGTACTGATTTTCAGCTCTTGCGCAAGACGCATCATCTTGGGCGGCAGTGTCTTCCAGCGCCAGAACCCGTGCTCGATAAATTCATCTGCAAGCCCGTGTTCTTTTGCCCAATTCAAAAGGTAATCATTCCAGCGCCCGAACAATTCAGGATGCAGTTCCCCGAACCTGTAATATTCAGCGCTGAGTTCAGCAGGGCAGAGCCAGCATCCCACGCGCTCAAAACCAAGCTCGTACAATGGATTGTATTCAAGTTTCCTGTAATAAATATAGAGCCATACCTCGATTGCGCGCCAGTCGCGTATCGGGAAAACGCTCACCTGCCCGGGAATGAAAGGGTTCTCCTCTTTCGGGGCGATGCGCGCACGCGAGAATGATTCGTATTTTCTCTTCCCGTCTATGGTAAGGCATTTGCCCCCGCCACGCGTGCATTCTTCTATGACCGTGTTGATGGGCGCAAGCTTGCAGACCTTGCAGCACCACCTGAAATCCTTGGCAGGAGGACCGAAACTCGCAAGATTCTCCCAGAAAGCCTCCTTTGTTTCCACTTCGATAAGCTCGATATCGTTTTCTTTGCAGAACCTTCTTACAAACTCCACGGTTTCCGGGAACTCAATACCCGTGTTTGCAAAAAATACCTTTATTGGTTTTTTCACCGCGCTTCGAGTGAGGTCAAGCGTTGTAAGGCTGTCCTTGCCGCCTGAAAAAGAAACATAGACAGGAGTTTCCCTGAATTCTTTCTGGTTTGCTATGCCTTTGATGGTATTCACAGCATCCTTAACAAGCCTTTTCATGTGAGGCGCATTGGCACGGATAATTTCATCCATGGATGGATTACCTGAATTAAAGCTCACTCTCTGCGCTTCGATTTTTTTAATCTTTAAAGCCTGCCCCGGATTTTTCAATTCGCTACTATCGCGATATGATATGCCAAACCCGCTCAAGTTTTTGGCGATTACAAGAACGGTATCCCCTTTCCTGATGTCATTAGAGCACTCAATGACTTCGCTCCCATCAATGTTTTTCCCGCTAAGATGCCGCCCGCCTGAGGATATTTTAATAAGCTTATTTGGGATGCCTGAATTTATAAGCGCGCTGGCTCCTTCAATCAAAAGGTCAAGCTTGAAAGTGAGTTCTTTCATATCGAATCTTAATACGCCGAACCGAATCCCGTCCACGAGAATCTCATCGGTCTTGTCCTCGCCTGGAATTTTGTTAAGAAGGATGAGTTTTCCTGCAAGAGGATTACTGCCAAAGGAATCCAATATCAGGCTGTCGATTATTTTTCTTTCATGCTGCGAGGAAAACCGCACATCTCCGGGCTGGGAAAGCTCGATTTGAGCGCCTTTTTCATGGCATATGCCGCACTGCTCATCGAGTAACGGGGCATTGCATTTCCTGCACCAGAAAATATAATTTTTTTCATGTTCCCATGCAATGTTTGAGGATTTCATAATACGACATTCACCTTTTCCTGTTCCTGCGCACCCTTGTTATCCCGAGCTTCTTGATGCTTCCGATTGTGCCAAGATTCGTACCATCAAGCAGGTAAGCAGTTGCTTTTTCAAGCTCAATCGCATGGTTGGCAAAGACCGGGCCCAGGAGTTGCTCATGTATGGACTCATTAAAAGGAATCCCTCCGCATAATTCATTAAATGCGGGCATTATTATAACCTCCGGGTCATTCCACACAATATCACCGTAATATTCCCTGATGGCTTTTTCAATAAAATGCGTCCGTATCCATACCTCCTCCGAAACAGCATGGCCAAGAGGGTCTGTGAACCTTATCGTGGGATGGTTATGCGACATCACAACATGCGATGCTGATAACAGGTCAGTGCCAGGCCAGGTATGACCGTGGAAATAACCAACGCCGTCAAGCATAAAACCTCTCATCCCGTGCATTGTCACATTTTCAGGGATAAGAGCGTCTATGTCCCCGTCATGGTTGCCGGGAACGATATCCACGGGCACCAGCGCCGCTATTGCCCTCAGGAATTCCGGGACTTCCTTCTTTTCCTGCCATGATGTCCTGGGCACGTTATGTTTGATATCCCCGAGAAGTACAATCATGTCGGGATGTACTTTTTCAATATAATCGCAGATGCGTTTCTTGCGCTTCTCAACCTGGCTGGGAATCGAAAAACCACGGTGGTAAAGTTCCCACTCTATCCCCAGGTGCACATCGGCGATTACAAGCGTCTTTTTGGTGTTTTCAACGATAAGAGCCGGTTCATTTAACAGAGGATTTATTTCCATTCTCAGACTTTCCGCAGCACCCCGATTTTCGGCTCATAGCATCTTCCTTCATCCATAAGCTCCTTGATGCCGGCCTCCACGGTTTCCGGATTTATACCGGCCTTCATAGCAGTCTCAACAACCGATGAGTAAGAAATTCCCTTTCCTGTGTCAAGTTTGTCGATTATGGCTGCAATGGCTTCTTTTGGTTCAGGCGTCTTTTCGGTTTCGGTAATACCGGATTCACTGGGGTTTCTGGCTTCTTCTTTTTCCTTTTTTATTTCTTCCATCTTGAATTCCTGTTTTGGAGGCTCATTGCTGGAACTCTTCGGGTTCTCGCTCACCTGCGTGCCCGCTGCCTCTCCCTTTCCAACTGCCTGTTCCCGGACACTGCTATCGGTAGTAATCGTCTTTACGGCATGGATTACGGCGTTTTTAAGTTCCGATTTGATTTTATCCAGTTCTTTATAATGCTGAAGCGCTCTCACGGTCCCGTCTGCAAGCAGTGGATTTTCTCCTTTTTTCTGCAAAAATTCTCTCAATTCATTCCCTGATAAGCCCGAATTTAAGGCTTCTTCCATGAGTTTTATGCGTTCTAGGGTGCGCTCCGCCGTATCCAGAACCCATCTATCCCTCTGCTTTTCATCAGCCGTATTTATTTCTTCGGGCCTGACTGATATATAGACGCTCCCGTCCTCGGGTTCGTATTTTCTTGCCTTGCCCACTATCGCTACGTATGCAGGCACCTGCAATTCAGCCAAAAAAATAGCTGCTTCGGGCTGGTATTGCCCTGCGTAAACGGTAAACACGCCAGTCGGGTCTGCTATTCGTGCGCGCCAGAGGTTATTGTCCTTGCCAATGTTCTCAACCTCTGTGACCACCCCGACAATAAACAGCCTGTTGCACTTCACTCCCGTCGGCGTAATGATATAATTCGGGGCGCGCTCATCCCCTTCACTGACATGCAGATTTGACCTGTTAAACTCATGGGCAAAAATGCGCCATGCAATTTCCCTGTCCATTATCTTTTCAGCCTTTTCCATTTTATCCCGCTATCCTCCGAAGAAGCTCATTTGCTTTTTCCCTGGTTATTTCCTGCGGTTCCCACACATCATTTGCCACAAGCGTAATCCCGAATTCGCCTTTTGACATATTGCCCCTTGCAGCAAGAATTTTTCCGATAAGTTTCTTTTTGATTTCATCTTCCACGGCTTTCTGGGACATGGCTGTTTTTGCCATCTTTTGCGCTTCCTCGATTGTATATCCGCATATTTTCTGTGTTAGCCCTGCATCAAGAACGAGTGTCAGCGCCCCGGTTCCATCATCGATTATTGCCTTAATCCGCATGTCCATTTTTTCATCCACTTTACCGTGGGCACGGCACATGCCTTTCTGGATTACACGCGAACATTCAGGGCAGCGGGCTATCAATCCCGAGCCGGGCCTTATGGAAAGGATGTTCCCCTCAATTACAATATCGTAAGCACCGTCCTTCCCGATGATATCCCCAATTCTTACGCTGCCGGTTTCTTTATATTCCATCCTCTTATCGAGTTTTATAATTGTGCTGTTTTCATTGATATTCAGGGTTGGTACGCCCCGGAATGACCTGATATATGCGTTTTTAACCTCAACCGTGTTCCCCGCTGCAAGCTCGGGAAGTAATACCCATGCCGTAAACGGAATCTTGGTATTTTCGTCTGCAACGATGCCGCCCATAATCTTCTTAGCGCCGTCCTTTGTATTGATTTCATGCGTTTCCATATTCAGTATGGTGAAGACGGCATGTACATTAATGTCCCCGTCCTTTAATTCTGCAAGTTTTCTAATCTCGCTTTCCTGGTTGATTTCAATCTTTGATGTGAGTTTTGTCACTTTTGATTTGTTCCCGAAATTCACCTCGGGCCGCTCCTGCCAGTTTCTCACATAAGCCTGTGTGACCCTTATTACATCACCGACTTTCATATCAAAATCCGACCATGCAGTGAAACTTCTTGCAGTTGTCTCATCGCAGATTGTCCCTGAAAAAATAGTCTTTTCAATATTTTTTATATTAACCGTTTTTTTGGAGATTTCCAGAACCTGCCCGGTTACTTCGATGTTGCGGTCCCCGATTTGTATATCCTTAAGTTTCTTGATTGTAGTTTTTTCCCCGCCGCCGTATTTCTTAATCAGGCTTCTCTTGGCTTCGCTAAGTGGCACCCTGTATTCGAGCAGCTTTTTTAAATCCGCTGTAATGTTACTTTCATCTACTTCGTTATCAAGCGCCCTTTTTATTTCTTCGACATGGGGCGCAAATTCAAGTTCCATAGAGCCTCCTTCAGACCGATGGATTAGAAGCTATACAGATGGTAAAAGATAAAAAACCATCGGATTATTTATTTCCCCAAATCCACGACTTCGTAGTTAAGCCCCTCGGACTCAAGCCTGTTGAGCAGTGAAGGAACCTCCTCGTCCACAGAAACCACAAGCGAGGAAAGCCCATGAAATGCCGCCTCAACAACCGATTCCTTTGCGCCGAAGAGAATGCCTGGCTGGATATTGATTTTACGAAGAGAAACAAGAGCCTCGACGCCTATCGCTGCGATATACGGCTTATTCTCAACATGTTTCTTTAGCAACTCATAATCCACATTACGGGAGCCCCCTTTCTCTACCCTTGGCACCTTGCAGATGGTTATATTGACCGGGGCAAAACTTATCATACCTTTCAAATCCGTCACACCGACATCTTCTCCTGCCTTCGCATCTGATATTGTAATACCCGTGACTTCACCTTTTGAACCTGCATACAGCAAACCATTGTCCATCCAGAGCGAGACCTTTTGCCCTTTTTTAAACTTCTCCATGGCAATTGCAGTCGCCACCGAAACATGGCTTACAATATCCTCCATAACAAAACGTGCATATTTTTTCAGTTCCTGCGCCCTTTCAAGGACCCACTCAATGCCTTTTTTGGTAACACGATAACGCACCCTGCCGTCAGAGTATAGAAGCCCTTCAGAAACAAGGTCTTTGATATATTCCGAAACCGCCTGCGGTGTTATGCCGATCTTATCCGCAATCTCTTTCTGCATTACATCAGGCTGGTGTGCGGCTATTTCAACAAGAATCTGGAATTTAGTTATCTCTTTTTTACTGCGCAATATCATAAAGGGTTACGCCCCTTTATGACGATAAGGTATGCTTTGCATACCCCTCGACTTTGCTAAAGATTTCAAACCTTTTTGACGAAAATTTCTTAATTTTTTTCATTCGGTTTCCCCGAACATTTCAATCCTCTGACCTTTCACTGATAGGATATTTGAACGCCTTGCGACCGCGCGGATGAACATAATACTTTTATCTACTACCCTCTGCAGACCGTTCATTGATTGATTGCCGGCTTTAACTTCTTTCTCTATTATCTCAATATAATTCCTTATTTCGCTGTCGCTTTTAAAAGTGACCATTATCATGTCGCTTAAATCCTCAACACTGCACTGGAAATTTACCTGTACCCTGGAATAAGAGGAATGATATTCTTTTTCAGGCGTTTTTCCGGGCTGCGGCATTCGCCACTTGCTCTCGACAAATCCGCTCTTTTTCAGAATATCAAGACTTTCTTGTGGTTTAAACCCAACTTCTTTTTCTATATCCTCTTCGGTTTTCCAGCCATTCTGGAGGCAGTCGAAAACTTTTTTATGTGCATCAGAACCGAATGCACGAAGAAGCGGAACAATATCTGATGGTTCATTAATAATGCGAGTTCTTTTTCCCATGAATGGTCTCTCTCAAATAGGTGTTATATTTCTCTCAATAAACACGCTATATATTGTATTATAAATGGATAAATGTTTTGAAGAAAACTATACTGTTAACTATATTTATCTGTGCGCCAGGATTCATGAATATTGTTTATGGACTCACTTTCGGAGTTTCCAGTAATACAAAAAAATAATAATTATTGAAGCCACAACTACGATATCAAGCCCGTTAAAAAATCCAATTATCTCCTTCCAGAAAGGTCCGAGGTAAAAACCCACATACGCAAGCGCAAAGCACCATGGTAATGAGCCGATAAAACTGAATGTCACCAGCTTTCTCAAATCATATTTTCCTATCCCTGCCGGAAATGAAATGAAAGTGCGGACCACTGGAAGCAGCCTTGAAAGGAAAACAGCCCTGTCGCCGTATTTATTGAACCATGTCTCTGCAAGCTGCATATGGCGGCTTTCAATGAAGAGATATTTGCCATATTTTTCGATGAAGGGTCTCCCTCCTTTCAGTCCTACATAATATGAAATGAGCGAGCCAGCGGTGCAGCCAACTGCTCCCAGAATGCTTATTAAATAGAGGTTGAAAACGCCCTGATACGCCAGATAGCCTGCAAAGGGCATAACGACCTCGGAGGGCACCGGAAGTGCGGCGCTTTCCAGCATCATTAAAATAAAAACCCCTGCATATCCAATGGACGAAATGAATTGTGTGATATAACCAGACAGGAGTTCGGCAATCATGATAGCAGTAATAGAGATGGGGTTTATTTAAAGGTTGTTGAATTGCGGCTCATTTTTTGCTTGCACCGCATAGGATAAAATGGGCTATCAGTGCCTCAAGCTGAATCCTCTCGTTTGCACCCTCGGCCATCCTGAAATCGGTTTCGCCGATGCGGTCAATAAGGTCTACTTTCAGTTTGTCCGGAATCGTCATGTCAAACATTGCACGGTATATTTGTCCTATTATATCCTCACCCGAAAGTCCCTGCTCAATCAAGAGATAATCAAGCTGTGCTCGGGCTTTCATGAAATTGCCCTCAAGACCGAGCTTTATCAATTCCACTACTTCTTCAGGTTTTGCAGTAGCCGTCGTCTTGTAAATCGCATCCATGTTTACGGTCTTGTCAAGCATGGCAGCAGCCTGGAGGGCATTGATGGCGCGCCTCATATCGCCTGCCGCCACGTATCGTATTGCTTCCATCCCGTCGTCCGTGAGAGTTACACCTTCAATTTTGGCGATATGCCTTACTCTTTCCTCAACAGCCGCGCTTGATATCGGTTTGAACCTGTAAACCGCACATCTTGACTGGATGGGTTCGATTATTTTTGAAGAATAATTGCAGGAGAGTATGAAACGGCATGAAGCTGTGTATTTTTCCATAGTCCTTCTGAGTGCGGATTGCGCATCTGAAGTAAGAGCGTCGGCTTCGTCAAGGAAAATTATCTTGAATTCGGCTTCTCCAAGGGGAGCTGTCCTTGCAAAGTTCTTAATCTTATTCCTGACCACGTCGATGCCCCGCTCATCGCTGGCATTTAACTCTGTGAAATTATTAGCCCATGATTCGCCAAAAAGCTCGCGTGCTACGCATATGGCTGAAGCTGTTTTCCCGACCCCGGGAGGACCTGAGAAAAGAAGATGCGGCAGGTTCCTTGACTGGACATAGGATTTGAGGCGTTTTATGACCTCGACCTGCCCTACCACGTCATCCAGTTTTTTCGGGCGGTATTTCTCAATCCAGATTTCTTCTTTAAGCATGCAAGGCTTATTAAGAAGCAGGTATTATTTAAGTTTCCCTGATTCTCATCTGCGCTCTGAAATATAAGATAAATATGCCTGAAAATAGAGATAAAAAAATCAATTTCTTCATCACATCCGATGTTTTCCCTTCGCTCTCGATTACAGGAAGCTCCTGCGCCCTCATGTGCCAGCACTG
>CABMII010000165.1 GCA_902386255.1 uncultured archaeon | reverse complement strand
GAGATGATTGAAAGGTCATGATTAAACTTTACGAAAGTTTAATCAAAAGAAGGGGTATGCTTGGCATACCCCTATACCGCATAAAGCGAGGTGTCGCTAAACTTTTAGAAAAGTTTATTAAATTCAACACGTATGGCTTCGCCATACGTGGACACCGCATAAAGCGAGGTGTCGCTTTATGATAGGACTTGATGTGGGCAGCACTACTGCAAAAAAGGTCTGGATAGAGGGTGGGGAAATCAAATACCTGATAACAGCAGCCCATGACTGGAAAGAGCTTGTGAATGGAACCGAAGAAAAGGATATAGTTTCAACGGGATATTTCAGGCACTCGGTACCCCACCGTGCATCAGTGACCGAAATAACGGCAGCGCAATTCGGCGTGAAACATTATTATCCGGATGCAGATGTGATTGTGGATATCGGCGGACAGGATACAAAGGTGATTGATGTCAGGAAAAACCAGTTCATTATTAACGATAAGTGCAGCGCAGGAACGGGGGCATTTCTTGAGTTTGTAGCAAATTATTTCAAAATTGACTTGAAAGACATGGGTTCACTTCACAGCAGGGCAAAGAGAATACCTCAGATAAACAACACATGCGGCGTGTTTGCAGTTTCGGAGATGATTTCGCAGCTTGTGGCAGGTTATTCAAAGGAAGAGGTTATTGCGGGAATGCACTACGCTTTTGCGCGCCGCATCTCGTTTATGATACCCGAGGCTGATACGCTTGTCCTGATTGGCGGCGCGGTTAAGAATAATGGGATGGTTTCGGCTCTTCGGGATATCCTGAAAAAGGAAATACTGATACCTGATGAGCCCCAGATAGTGAATGCGCTGGGTGCACTGGAGTATTATTCTGAGTGATGCTCATTTTTCATTTTTTGAGACTGAAACTATATCTTTCCACAATTCTTCAAAACGCTTCTGAATGCCGGGCTTATCAAGGGCGGATGCAAACTGCGAAAGCCAGTTAATGATATATTTCTTATCAAGAAGATTACCTCTTCGCAAAAGAATCCCCTCAATATCCTGCCAATCTTTTTCACGCTCAGACAACGCTTTATGAATAATCAAGTCTTCTGCAGTGCATACTCTGACCCTGTTGTTTTTCGAAATCTCGACCTCAACAGCCCGCTCTATCGCTTTTTTTTCATAATCCAGCCCAGCAAAGATAATATCTCCTTTTATGCCTTCTGTTATCTCAATTGGCAACACTTTTGTTTTCTTGACAAATTCATCAGGATTCTCTACCAGTATTCTGAATCTTGATTCAGCCTCTTTGATAAAATCTCGCTCCCTCATTTCCGAGATGTAAACGGTGATATCAATGTCAACTGTCAGTCGCGGCTCACCCCACACAAGATTCCCTATTCCACCTATAACCATATACGGAACACCCTGTTTTTTTAAAAACTCTTGCACATCTTTTAGTGCATCCTCGAATTTATTCATACAAGCGACCTTTTTTGAATTAAATCGAAAGATTTTCTAAGTCTTAACAGTTCATCCAGTTTTCTTTTTCTGAAAAGCTCGATTTCCTTATCAGAAAAACCAGCCTGAGCATTCCAGAGGTCGGAGAATATCGCAAAGGCTGAATCTATTGTTAGAGCTTTGAGAGCCTTTTTTTTATATGTTCTTTCCCAATTTGAAAAAGTCTTCCAGTCTTTGTTTCCTGTTTCTTTATTCATTCAAACTCTACTGCCCCTTTAGTTTTTAGCGCAACAGTTGTCATTGATTTAGATATGCGGATATTATATAAAATAGTTATTGGACTGAAGAATGCTGTCACGAATTTACATTAGTCATTTTCATTTTTGGAGCCTTCTGCATTCTTTTCTCCTGAGATGCTTTCCTCTACTATTTTTATTTCTTCTTCAGTCAGCCCATACAGCCTGTAAACTATCGCATCAATCAGCCCATCAGTAGCCTTGATACTATTCAATAGCGGTGTCAACTTTTTCATCGAATCGCCAAACTCCTGCTGCAACTTCTCTTTCGGTTCGCGCCTCGTGGGGTCGTAACCTTCTTTCAGCTTTTTTTTATTCTTAACAAGCGCGCCTGCAAACGCTTCGAAGTCATGAGCATAATATTCCTTGAGCGCAGTCTTGTTCGCCAGTTCCTCCACGGGCGCGCCAATTTCCCCTTCAAGCCAGCGCAGGAAGCCCTTTATCTCCGCATTCTTCTCTTTGTTCATCTCTATCATGCGCCCGGCAAGATGCGCGAGCAAATCATGCACCACATCGCTCTCCTCAGGCGTAGCGGAAAGGCGCGCGCCCACGAAATCCAGCAACTTTTTTACACTGTCCGGCGCTTCCGACAGCGCCTTTGCCTCGGCAGCGAGGGTGGCGCGGTTGGGCGTGGTGAAGGAGATGCGGCGGTTTCATTGCTCAGGTCGCCATCACTTCTACAGGAATATTCACTTTTTTATCGATTGAAAGATTCAATTTTTCAAATCCGATGACCCTGTTATCTTTATCTTTTTTGAGAATCACTTCTTCTCCAGTTTCTTCGCTTATGAATTCCTTCTCTGGGTCGTCAAACCATACATCGAGGGTATTTGATTCGCGATTGAGGATTACTTTGATTTTTTCCATATCTGGACACCTTCTTTTATTCTGTCAGTTATATAAGCTGTAATAATGATTCCTTTATTCCTATTTGTTACCACACACATATGATAGTTTTTATTGTGGTATTCGATTTCCCTGTATAATAGGTAAACATTCTCATCAACCTTGCTCCGCCTAATGCAATCCGGGTTTTTCAAGGTAAGAATGACATCGGATTCCATTCCTTTGATGTGAGGATGCTTGATAGTTGTAATATATTCCCAGTAGCTTTTTGTGGTTGAAACTTTAAATCCGAGCGGCGTAGCCACATTAAAAAGTAACTCTTTGTCTTCTTTCATGGCTTCGGCTCCTCTTGCTGTTTTTCTCCAGAGATGCTTTCTTCCACTATCTTTATTTCATGATCAGTCAGCCCATACAACCTGTAAACAATCGCATCAATCAGCCCATCAGTAGCCTTGATACTATTCAAGAGCGGTGTCAACTTTTTCATCGAAGCGCCGTACTCCTGCTGCAATCTATCCTTCGGCTCGCGCCTCGTTGGATCGTAGCCTTCCTTCAGCTTTTTCTTATTCTTCACAAGCGCGCCTGCAAACGCTTCGAAGTCATGAGCATAATACTCCTTGAGCGCAGTCTTGTTCGCCAGTTCCTCCACAGGCGCGCCAATTTCTCCTTCAAGCCAGCGCAGGAAGCCCTTTATCTCCGCATTCTTCTCTTTGTTCATCTCAATCATGCGCTCAGCCAGATGCGCGAGCAAATCATGCACAACATCGCTCTCTTCAGGCGTAGCGGAAAGGCGCGCGCCCACGAAATCCAGCAACTTTTTTACACTGTCCGGCGCTTCCGACAGCGCCTTTGCCTCAGCAGCGAGGGCGGCGCGGTTGGGCGTGGTGAAGGAGATGCGGCGGATGGGGATTGGTTTCAAATAGTTTGTTTTGAATCTGAAAAATCCACCTCTTAGAATAGAACCAGTATTTGAAATGAAATACCATATTAAAGAACTGTTTAAAATGGAATTCCAAAATAAGATATTTTCTGGACATTCCTCTTTGAAAATAAAACTGTAAACAGTAGTTGTATGGCAGTATCCGGCATTATCATAAGATATCTCCCCTTTATTGCAGATATCGGGTGTCATGATTTTCTTTTTATTATATAGGTTCAAATTTTGTGGCCTACTAAATTGCCACCACTCATCATTATCGAATCGCCCGTGCTCACGTTTTCTTAATTCAGCTTCATTTAATTTGAGGTATTCCCATAGTCTTGGTGAGTTGTTTTTTATTTCATCGCTTGATAAGAGATGGGGATTTTGATTGGATAAATCGTAAGGAAAAATAGTCCATATCTTTGGTTCTAAAGGTTCGTAGCGGTGTACATCTTCTCCTTTAAGCAACGGTTTAAGATATTTTGTTTCTAAAATCCATTCAGAATCTGTTGAATGAGAGAATACTTTAATTTCATCTGCACTTATTTTTCCAATCTCTTCAAGGAAATAAATATGATCGGCGCTTGTAGCTATCCCTTGGAATATATTGGTTATTACATCTTGCAATCTCTCTGGAAAACAATTCATTTTTTGGAGTATTTTTAAGTTATCTTGATTGGACAAAACCCACGGTGCATCTGTCAAATCTTTTGACATAAGTGAAAAATCCACTTCTTGATTCAGTAATCTTGGCATATCTGTTTCTACATCCTTTAAAGCGGGGGCTGCAAAATACGACCAAGTCTGTGAGTCAATCTTGGATAAAAATAGTAAACATGTGTAAGTCGAAACATCAAAAATCTGATTTTCACGGAAATCGATTATTTTGTCTAAATATTTTGGCAAGATTTTTCTGATACCTTTGCCAAAATCCGCTTGGATAAACTTGCTAAGTTGGATCATTCCTAAATGACCTTTTCTCTTCACGCACTGTATTCCGAATTCATTGAATAAGACATAAATGTCATAACTGCCGGTAGCAGAAGCAAAAGCTACGTTAAAGTATTCAACTTGACTTGGATCAGCTTTTTGAAGTTCTTGTATTCTTAGATAAGGCGGATTCCCCACCACGGCATCCCACCCCGGATTCTCCTTCGGCGCGCCCTTCTCATAGAATATCTCAGGGAACTCAAGCTCCCAGTGGAAGAAGCGCTTCTCCACAGCAATCCTCTGCGCCTCCGCAAACCACTCGCGTCCGCGCCACTTGCCCCAATCAGGAAAATCCTTCGGGTTCATCTCGTTCTGCATTTCGGCATATTCATCAGGCGGAGGCGCGGCGCCGAAATATGTTGAGACCCAGATATTCGCAAGTTCGTGTAAACGCCTGTTCAACTCCGACTTCTGGAGCGCATCGTACTCCTGCTCTTTTTGTTTCACCGATTTCAAATCATCATCAGGATGCGCCGCAAACTCGCCGTACTTCACCAGCAGTTCTTCAAAATGCTTCTTCACCGTGAAATCCCAGAGCGTAGGCGCTTTTAGCTGCTTCTTTCCCTCTGCGCCTTCTTTTTTCTCCTTTGAAGGCAGCGTTTTCAAGTCCCTGACCTGCGCGCCGATAAGGCTGTTTCCGACTTTCAGGTGGTGGTCAAGGAACGTAAGCGGCTTGTTTGCTGCAACGGTCTCAAGCCACAGCGAGAGCTTCGCAAGCTCAACAGCCATCGGGTTCAGGTCAACCCCGAAAATGCAATGCCGCACCACTTCGCGCCGCGCCCAGTGAACATCATGCTCCGCAACCTCCTCCGACTCAAGTTCTTCAGGTCGCGCCTCGCCCCATGCCTCCACAAGCCTGTTCGCAAGGAACTCGCACGCCTCGACAAGAAAATGCCCGCTGCCCATCGCAGGGTCAAGAACACGGATGCTTAGAATATCATGCAGGAACGGGCGCTCACCTAATCCTTTTTCCTTCCATGCAGCGCGTTTCTCATCAAGTATAGGCAGAAGTGTGTTTCGCACTATGTATTTTACGATGTAATCAGGGGTATAATACGAACCAGTAGCCTTCCTCTCCCCCTTATCCGTGGCAAGGTATATCGCGCCGGTTTTGATTTCATCAAAAGTTTTCTTGCCCTCAGCATCCTTTTTGGAAATCCATCTCTCATGCCCCTTTTCTTTGATAGCTGCAAGGTCTTCCTCTGCGACTTTCAGCTTATATTCAAGCAGCCCTTCATAAATAGAGCCGAGCTGCCTCGTTCCGAGCGTGGAATAGTCGATAAAATCCTTCCCTTCGCGCGCCATGAGGTCTATGGCTTTTGCTATAAATGCATCGCCAATCTTTTTATTATGCAGGAAAATATTCCTTTTCGGGTCGAACAATCCGCCGTTATAAGCTGGAATATAAAGGAGGTCTTTTGGAATTTTGAAATTTTCAGATTCGCTTCCCTCGTTGATTAAAGCAAAAAGCGTATTCAGTTTATTCCAGTATTCAGTTGTAACGGGCAGGATAAGCTCTCTGTTATCGGTTTTTTTCGAAATATCAGATTTGATGGAAAGAAGGCTGAGCTTTTTATATTCAGGATTATCCCTGTCAAGGAGTTTCAGGCTCTCGGCATAGAAAATAAACAACAGCCTGTAAAGTAATTTAAGCGTATTATCCTGCACTTCCTTTAGATCACGTTCATTTTTCAAAAGACCGTTATCCTTCCACTCAAAAAAGCCCTCGGAGAGTATTTTCATGGCTTTATAGACATTCTCCTGGAGGTTTGCCCCGAGCTTCTTTGCATAAGCTATGCTTCCTTCTTTCACCCTCTCAAGAAAATTCCTGCCGGATGCGTCTTTTATAAAAGCGTTGAGCCTGAAAAACAGGTAGAAATATTTGAACCCCTCGATGTCATTTGTCTCAAGAATGGTAACAAGGTCAACCTCATAATAGCTGTCCAGTTTGTAACTTGTTTCCTTGTGATATATCCTCCAATGATGGCCGTTTGTGAGGATTCCCCACTGCACAGGTGTAACATGAAGATAATAGTCTATCTGGAAACTCGGGTTCTGGAACTCAAATGAGCCTTTAGCTTCCTTAGCCTTCTTATCAAGTGAGGTTTTCCAGCTCTTTGCATCACCCAGCGCTATGGCTTTCTGGTATAGATCCTCAATTCCTTTCTTCTCGAAAGCTTCATTCTGGATGCTTTCATTTTCAAAAAATGCATAATCGGGACGTTTGGCGCTTTGATCTACTTTGACCTGCGGGACATAATAATGTCCAAGAACATTCTTCAAAATCGGTCTTATCAGGAACTCTTCAAGCATGGATTCATCCATGCGGCTCCAGCTTTCCTTCCGGCTATCATAGAGCTTCTTTGCTCGATTGAAAGCAGCCGTAACATCTTCATTCCATTCTGGATTTTCCTTAATTAGCGACTCCAAATAGTGCGTAGAAAAGAGATTTCGGTTTTGCAGGTAATTGAGTGTTGTCTGCGCCAATTAAGTACCCTTCAAACTTTTTTTACATAATATGGCAGAAAACAAAATAAGACTTTTGCCTCACACCTGCATTCAATAGCGCGCCGTGACGCATAGACACGTATGCCTGCGTGTTGATGTGCCCTCCCAGACGCACGCTGAGAGCCGCCGTTTGTGATTTCGATACACTTAGGCTGCATCGGTTATTATCGGCGCGCCTGATAGTTATATTTAATTCTGAGTTCGTACCAGTTCGTATAAGTTCGTTGTTCATTCTCCGTCTCCCTTTGCGCTCTTTGCGTCTTTGGGGTGTATAATGCTCAGGAGGTTGCATTGGATTTCTATTGGGCGCCGCAAATTAATTGAGTATAATTTATAAATTTATTATTTCAACTTTACGTCGTGCGTTTATCTGCCTTCTTCCATCTTCTCCCTTACCAGACTCGCCGACCCCTTCGAACTGAACGCCCTGAAGAATATGAGTGCTTCGGCATACACAAGCGCCTCGATTGCCCTCTCCGTATCCTCATCCACGCTGTAAATCCTGTCAAAGAACTGTTTGATTGCGAACTTGCAGTTGCTCCCGAAAATCTGGTTGTCCTTCTTGCCCGGATTCTTGGGGCGGTAGGTCTCAAGCGTCCAGTTCCACATGTCCTTATACAGCTCAGGTTCGTACACTTTCAGCACATTGAACACGATGTCCTGCCAGTGTGTCGCCACGTTCCCCTTGATAATATCGCCCTTGGGGAACTGCGTATTTATCAGCTCCCGCGGCGTGCCGGTGATGCCGTGCTGTGCAATCCCCACCTTTAAATTATTGTCCCTCAAAGCCTTTGCCACAGCCTTTGTCTGCTGGATATTGATTGAGACCTGCTCTATCACGTTCCCGTGCTCGTCATATACATTCCCGTGAACGCTGCCATTTGCGATAGCCAAAACCTGGGGATACACATCGTTCTCATTCAGGGCTTTGATGAATGTGACAGCCTCTTCTGGTCTTGTGAGCACAAGACCATGTTCATCCTTCCTTCCTATCTCGCCCACTTCGACCTCAAGCCCGAACTCCTTTCCCTTCATTCTTGTTTCGATATATTTCGCCAGTTCTGTTGTCACCCTTATATTCTTGTCAAGCTCCTCACGCAGGTTCTTTCCCTCAAAATTAAAAAGATGCGAGGCATCGATTGCGAACGATGTGTAGCCCGCCTCTATCTGGCCGTCTATCAGTTTTTTCGTGTCATCGATTTCCTTAGCATCGCCAGTCTTGATGGTAATATGGTCTGCATGGAGCGCCCATATATCGCATTCCGTATCCTGCGCAGCCTGCCTTACCCTTTCTGAAAAAGTCTTTGGCGTGAGCCCTGTATATCCGCCTTTAAGGTCGCATTCCGAGCGCGCAAGTTCCATGAAAACCGCAGAATCCGTGTCCTTTGCGGCCCTGAAAATCCCGCGGGCGACTGTGGTAACCCGTGTATTTGTCGCCATGACAATCATTTTCCTGCCAGCGATACTGTTCAGAATAATAGAACCCGGAATTGGTGCGAAATTGCTCATAATCTTCTTTCCTTGATTTGTCATCATTGTGCCATAAACTTTTCAGCCATTTCGATTTCCTTTTTCCCTCCTGCGTATACGGGTGTGAGGTCATCGATGGCTTTCGGTTTGACTGACAGGATATTTGTTCTTCCGTTACTGATTGCCCCGCCTGCGTCAGTTATTATTTTTCCCATCGGGTTAGCCTCAAACAATAGGCGGAGCTTTCCTTTTTCTTTTCCCCGGAATCCCGGATAGGTAAAAACACCGCCTTTATGGAGAATCTGGTGCATGTCAGCGACAAAAGAGCCGGAAAAACGCAGTTTGTAACCTTCCGCTTCAAGATTTTCAATAAACTTCGCATGCTGCGGGAGATAATCCTTCCTGAGTGCGCCGGGTGCGTAGAGCTTGCCATCCGGGATTTTGACATCCTGCTGCGTGAGGTTGAATATGCCCTTTTCATCCATAACAAAATCATGCACCCCGTTCCCGGTCGTCAGCGTCAGCGTGGTAAGAGGCCCGTATAGGATGTACATTGCAGCAATCATGGTATTGCCTGGTGAAAGGACATGCCCCGGATAAATTCCGATAATCGTCCCAACTGCAAGATTCACGCCAATCAGGGAAGAGCCGTCAAGCGGGTCAATGACAACCCCGAATTCATTTCTCGGGCTTTCAATCTCGATGATACCGGGCTGTTCTTCGGTTGCTATATACCGCACAAGCCTGGTTTTTTTAAGCCCGTTAATTAAGACATCGTCTGCCCACTTATCAAGAGCCATCTGCTCTTCGCCATATATGTTTTTTGTCCCGGCTTTATTTTGACCTCGCAGGAACCCGTTCTTTATTGTTTTTCCCTGCTCGCTGAAGAACAGTATCAGTTCTGATAATCCGGCATCGGTCTTGGTCTGTAAAAGGAACTCTTTCAGGTTAATACTCTCATCCTCTTGTTTTTGTGATTTCAATTTAAGCAATCAGGCTCTAAATAGTTATCGTTTTGCGTTTGTCCCATCAAGAAAAATTTATATACTGTTGATTTTAATAAAGAGATGGTGTAAAAAATGGGTCTATTCGAAAAATTGAACATTAAAGATTACAAAGCTGTTGGTTACGGTTTGCTCATCGCAGGCCTGGTTATGATTATCTTTTCAGTTTTATCCATGTATAGTGTTTATACTGGAGCGACACCCGCGCCGCCGGTGATCACGATGAACAGCGTCAGCATATCGCTTCCGACAGGCGCAGGCACTCCGCCCGTACAGGCCGAGCTAATTTCAGGAATTCAATCAAGCAAGCTTGTTAATATGGGTATCTGGTACGCGCTTATGTTCTTTGTAGTTTCGGCAGGCGGCAGGATCGGCGGTCTTGGCGTCAAGCTGATCAGGGAAATAAAGGTCGAAGTGAAAAGAGAAGATTAAGATTATTCTTCCACATGCCTCAGGGGTACGCTTTTATGTACAGGATTCTCTTTAAACAGTTCCCTGCGTCTTGCTTCCAGCATTTCATTTCCGATACCCAGGAATTCGGCTGCGGTAAGCACCTTCTTTCCCGTTTCAAAAACTTTTGCTATTCTTTCCTTCCACTTTAAATCCCTGAGGAAATGGTGGTCTATGATAAGGGTTTCCACATCAGTTTCATTTAGAATCCTGAGTATGTTGTCAACAGCCAGTGCCATGCTCTCATGTGAATAGCGGTAGCCCAGCATGTAGGAAAGCGGGCCGTCAAGGTAAACAACATCCGGGTTTTCCCTGATTATAAATTCGGTCTGCTCCTCTGTGTTAGGACCTTCCACATCCGAGGTAAACACAAAGCATTCCTTTCCTTCCCTGATGCTTACCTCGACTACATATCCAAGCCTGCTGCCAGTCCCGTGGAATACAGCATCTGAGAAACGGATAGTGGTTTTTCCAAAAGAGAACTCCCTGCCGTCTGCATATTCAAGCTTTTCGGGCATACCTTCTATCTGCTTTAAAAAGAAACCTGCCCTTCCCTTCTGGCTGCGGTTGATGTTCTCTGCCGGGTGCTTTATGAGTACGCTCTTGCCATCGTACATCCGCGGGAAATTGGGGTCGTGGTGGTCGTAATGGTAATGCGTCAAAATAAGCACATCTGCCTTTTTTGCATATTTTTTTATACTTTCCCAGTGCTCGTCCATCCTCTGGTATTCAGCAGGATGGGGCGGAAGACCGTAACGCAAAGGACCAAGTGAGACTGCCGGGTCTATGCATATCCTGCAATCCGCGGTTTCTACAAACGTGGCCATACTGCGCGTGCCCAGCGAGTCTGCAGCTATCGGGACTATTTTCATGTCTGGGTATACATAAGAATGGCAAAGTATTAAATAAATTCGAATAAAACAGGGAACTATGGATAGGAAAAAAATAATTTTATTACTTATAGGCGCTGTTTTTTTTCTCGCAGGACTGTACTACCGGCTTTATGACCCTGCTAAAAGTAATATCGCATATGAATATATCGGCATCGGGACATGGTCTGCGGGTATTGTATATTATGGGATTTTTAAGAAATACCGGGAAATAACTTCCCTCCTGCTTGGTCTTTTAGTACTGCACACAGGCGTGATACTCCTTCTAGCCGAAAAAGTTTCAAACCAAAAACTTCTTGGAGTTTTGGTCTTCGCTGCGGGAATTATTGTTGTTTTAAATTCAGGTTTTTCTGATTACCTGGAAAGAAGAAGATTGGAAAAATAACCTTAGAGTTTTTTATCCTCTTTCATCGCATTCAAAAGCTCAAGCACCGAATACCCTGCCCGCGTAATACCCATGCTGCGGTTATCGGTATCCGTGCCTGCAAGGTAGAGGTTTGGAACAGGCGAGCGCGGCCCTGCAAAATAGCCGTTGATGGTTACAGCCCCTTTCTCGGGTATGGTCACCTGGTAATGCTTCATCTCAATCTTATTTTCGATGCCGGGAACCGCCCGAAGGATTAAATCAAGCGCCTTTTTCTTTTCGCCTTCTATGTTGTTTCTGTCTCCAATAACGAATGTGAACCCGACCAGTTGTTTGCCCTTCGGCGCAATACAGGCGTCGTAATTGCTAATCGGCATAGCCCAGTACGCACCGTCTTTGAACCACACCTCGGAACCTGTGTAATCGAATTCTTTCATTTTTTCACTCAAACCCAGCCATATCGTGAGACTGAGCGTCTGCTCTATCCGGGAAAGTTTTTCAGTATAATCACCCGGCAAATCAATAAATTCCGGAAGGCTCTTCATAAAGCCCGTATAAACAACGATGTCAGAAGTATATGAACGGTTATCCGTACCGACTCCAATCACTTTTTCATCCATTTTCAGAATCTTCTTTACATTCGAGCTTGTTTTGATGGTTACATTTTCCGGCATTGAATACAGCACGGCATTTAAAAAGGATTTAAGACCACCACGCGGGTAGGCCTGCGCATAAGCAACCTTGTTGGTGGCAAGCCTGCTTAATGTTGAAAGATGGCTCGATATCTGGTATTTTAACAGTTTGTCCGTTATCATGGAAGTGTATGAAGTTGAGGGGGGCTCTTCAGGCTCTGCATCAATAAAAATATCCTCAGAAACCGAGTCCCTGACAAAACTGCTCCCGTATAGAACCCGGTTGACAGAGGTTTCCCTCATGGATTTCCCTGAAAGGAAATACGCTATCGCGTTCACAAAATCATATGTGTCCTTTGAAAGCCCTTTTGGAAGAAAATCGTAAATCGGCTGTTCGCCATCAAGCATCCCGAATGTCATTTGTGTCAGGGCTTTGGTTAAAGCCTGCGAAAGGAAAAGCCTGTCTTTTCTTGGAAGAACGTCAAAAGTGACAAAATCCTTAACATTCGAGGGTATTTTCGTGAGCCCTTTCTCAGTCCGCACGTAATAGTGCCCATAATCCACGAACACTGGAACATAGGTGAAATATTCATCCATCAGCCTCCGAAGCGGTCCTTCCCGCAGGTGGGTTATTGCATGGGGACCTGTATCCACCTGGAAACCATCTACGCTGTAGCTGTTGCAGTTGCCTCCTACGATGCTGTTTTTTTCAAGAACAAGTACCTTCTTACCATGCTTTGAAAGTGTCAGGGCAGACATCAGGCCGCTTATACCTCCGCCTGCTACGATTACATCATATTCCGGCATTATACCTCTTCCTGCTACAATGTTTCATCCTTATAAAAAATCTTGCTGTGGAATTTTCCGAACCGCCGGAAGAACCCGCGAACTACCTGGATAAAGACAACATACAGGGGAGCGACTTTTCCGCCGGGGCGGGTTTTGCCTTCCCTGATTGCTGATAACACAGAGCCCACGTCCGGCTCTGCATCTATTTCCGTAAAACCAAGACCGATTGTTGCAAGCATATGAGAATCGCTTCCTCCTACTTCCGGCTTTCCAAGGATGTGCGCCATTTCCTTCGCTTTTGTATTTTCACCGAATATGCAGCGGGAATTAAAGGTCTCGATTGCATCAACATCAAGCCCCTCCACACTGCCAATGCTTCTCACTTTGAATGGATGCGCTGCGATTACCACGCCGCCTTTTTCGTGGGCGCTCCTGATAGTCTCCTCTGGCGTTAGGTTTGGCTGGATATTATCTCTTATCCCCAGTATGATGAGATGCCCTTTCGTTGTTGAAACTTCGATAGCCGGAAGAACAAGTAAAGGCAAACTCAATTCAAGAGCGCGTTTCCGGGCATGAAAGCTCCCGGCTACGGTATTGTGGTCGCATATCGCAACTCCGTCAAGCCCTTTCTTTACCGCCTGTTTCAGGATATCATCGATTGAAAGGCTGCTGTCTGATGAGTAGTTTGAATGGATGTGAAGGTCAAAACGCATTATGTTCATATTTCCCAAGATATTAAAAAAGTTAACCCATGGCGTAGGTAATTTATTTAAGGAACAAATATCAACATCAAAAGGCAGATGACAATGAGACCGATAACACGGACTGTCCCGCGATACGATATGCTTTTCAGCGACGGTGAGTTCAACGGAACCCTCCTCATCGGGCCTGACCCGCTGGGGGCGGATTTTGACTACAGGGTATTTTTGGAGGCAAGGCGAATACTGAGAATGATAGGTTTTCGTATGATTGAGGGCAAACGCGGGTTTGAGGCATACCGAAAAGATTTCATTTATAATAACAAAAATATCAAAGCGCGTATTCTCCTCGTCCTCGGGCGCAATTATGAAGGGAACCTTCTGGAATTCTGGCGGGAAACCCTGGCGCATGAGGATTTCATTTACCTGAAAACCCATGCAGGATACGGCAAACATCTCAGCCTGAGCGATGATGTTCGGTACTTCACAGATGCCATGATGGACGGGTTTGTCCATCCTGACAGGAAACCGTACCAGTTGTACTATCTTGATTGCTGCAAGAGTGAGATGTATTATAAGGATGCTTTCCGAAACTTTGTAGGGAGTGATGGCGTAGACCTCATTTTGCATAAATGGTTCTGTGATTACAAGATAATAGGGCCCGTGATGGTGCTTATCCGGGAACTGATGGAAGGGTCGGATTTTGATACGATTGTTTCGAAAATGAACGACGAATATGGAATACCACATTTTGATGTGGAAGATGATCCTGCAGATATGACGCTGGACAGGAAGATGGTCACTTATTCCGTAAGCCAGATGTAAGAGTTGGATTTTTGCTTATTTTAAAGACGCAATTCGTTTTGTAAATTCATTATTCCATGGGTATGGAAGAAACATTATTAAATCCATAAAATTTACAGCCAGCCGACGCAGCAATAAAACGACTGGTATTGCCACTGTCATTGCAACCCAGAAGCGAATTCAAGAGCGAATCGATTTCAGCGGAAGGCATATTCGGGTTTATCAGATCGCTTTGATTGACCGTTTTTGTCGGTTGTTTGATTTCAGGTTCGGTCGGAACAGGTGTTGGCGCCTGTGTGGGCGCAGGTGTTGTAATTTCAGGGACGGGTGCTTCTGTAGTAATAACTTCAGGAGATTTTATCTTTAGTTCAAGTTCCTGGCTCTCCGTGCTAATCTTGGCACCTTTACTTCCAAGTTCGAAATATTCTGCAGTAGCCCTGGGAAGTATAACCGGCTGTTCGGAATTTATTTTAATAGTGTAGCTGAAACTCACCTCATTGTTTGGTTCCAGATACTCCTCGGTTGAGGTGTTGCCGCTGACGATGGTCACTTCTTGCGGCACCGCATCCCTGATAGTGACCCTTGTGGGGGTGCTCCCGGTATTTCGTGCAACTACCGTTACAGTTACGATATCGTTTTGATTGATTTCAGAAACGTCTGACTTTTTACTCAGTACAATGCTGGGTCCGTACACCACAACACCGACCTCATTTGATTTTACCGTATAAGATTCATTTTTTTGTGTGAATTCAGCAACTGCTGACGGTAATGTAATGCCATCTTTGTCAGGCACCTGGGGTTTTATCAAGTAGTGGAAGTCCCAATCTCCCATAGCAGGAAGATCTGTGACCCAGTGAAGAGTAAAGTTATTCGTCTGGTTAAATTCTTTTGGAACATAATCAGTAATACTCACGTTTTTAAGATCGTAATTTGCATTGTTTTTAACTGATAGCGACACGATCGCAAAATCCTTTAAATATACCCTTTCAGTTGCGCTCTTTTTTATGGAAAGGCTTACCTGTGGATCGGGTAATACTGAAACAGTCTTTTGTGACTCAGCAGTGTATGGAAGTTCCTTGACATCATAGCCTGTTACATTTGCAACAATGTCATAAGATTTCTTTTCCGTAATAATGGGCGATGAAAACGTGATGGTTTCTGCTGCTGAACCTATTTTCACACTGTCATAGTGGAACTTTAAACTTCCCCTCTTAATCGGAAGATCGGTTTTGATGTTCATGTCAACATTAAACGCATCAGCCGTACCGGTATTTCTTATTGTTACAACCGTAACAATATCTGTTGCTGCTGATGCATATTCGTCTTTGTCTGTCTCAACTGATATTGCAAGTTCTGGTTTCCCCCTCTGGTTCAATTCAATTTTAGCCCAGGGCGCATAACTTTCAAAAAGCCATACTGAGGAATCCTTAGAAGGCATATCTCTTGCTGTAATTTGCAGTTCATTATCCGGTGTTATAAATGATTCTCCAAGTCTGAGTATTGTGGTATTGATTAAAATGCCGTTTTTGGATATGTTTAATCCCACAAACTGCTCAACGGGTTCAGCAGGTGCATCCAGGTATTTATCATGTTCTACGGGAGCAGGGAACATGACGGCCTTTACCGAATATTCGCCCAACGAAAGAATACCATCCCGCTGGAGCTTGGCTGATACCCCTGGCGCCCACTGGAGCCCGGGATTATCTAAAGCCAGAGCTATTGTGATAAACCCTGACAGAATCAAGGTTATCATAGCCCATTTAATCAAGTCGTGACTTTTTTTCACCATATTCATAGAGCAAAACCCACAGTCAGAGAGCCAGAATATTGGTTATTAAGTACGCTCTCATATTAGTATTTAAGTTGAGCATAATACTTATAATTTCCGATAGAGTGAAAATAATTCGATTGTTTGATATGGTTCTTTGAAAAACCGTATTCCAAATTTCAATCAATTCTCTAATATTTTTTCTTCCACAGTATTTTTCCTTAAAGTTGAGTGAATCCCGGCTAATTTCGAGTATGCTGATAGATGGAGCATTTATCATTACTGGAAACATTGATGACATATAAGTGAGATTTTGAAAAAACTATGGATATAAGATTTTATAAGAAACCGGAAATGACAAATTCCCGAATGCTGGTTGGTCTTCCAGGCATGGGAATGGTTGCAAGGACTACTGTTAACTATTTTATAGAATTCCTGAAGCCTGAATTGTTTGCGGATATTCCGGTGCCATATCTCTCGCCTTCGATTGCCTTTTTTGAGAAGGGTCTGGTAGTGCCTGTGGACAGGGATAAAAGCCCTTTCAAGTTCTATTATTCGCAGAAAAATAATATTATACTGTTCTCGGGTGATATGCAATTTGGCTATACCACGAAGGATAATGAGCTAGCCGAAAAAATAATCGAAGCTGCGAAGCTCTGCGGTGTTGATACTGTTTATACTGTAATAGCAACGCATATAAAAAAATATGTTGAAGAGCCGCAGGTGTTCGGGGTGGCGACCTCGCCTGAACTCCTGGATATTTTAAAAAGCAAAGGTGTGGAGGTAGCGGATAGCAGCCTGCAAATAAGCGGGGTTAACGGGCTTGTGATAGAATATGCAAAGCGCAATGGACTTAATGGGATATCTTTGCTCACCGAGACGGTTTTTCCTGAGGCGCTGGATATAAAGGCATGTTATGCAGGAATAAAGAGCGTTTCTGAGCTTCTGGATATTAAGATTGATATGAGCAGGATTGAGAGCGAAGCAAAGAAATTTGATGAAGGTTTTAAGAGGTATTTGAAAGAAATACAGGAAAAGAAGAGGAAAGAGGAGGATCTGGGGTATATTGGGTGAGGGGGATGGGAGAGCCCGTGGTTTGCGGTCATCGACACTGGAATGAAATCCGAAGATAGTTTATTTATGATTATTTTATAACTTGGCTATAGCAAAAGTAATGCAGATTGAAGTTTTTTTTCTATTTTGTACCACAGCCCAAAAAAATAAAAAAAATAAAAATTTAAATCTTATCCAGCAGCTCAACGCCTACTTTCTTTACATTCGGCTTGTTGATTTTCGAAGGCATCCATTTTGGTTTGTTCTTTGGAGCTGCGACTGTTTCTGTCCATCCCTTGTATACATGAATCTTTTTGGTTCCTCTCTCCCTGAGCCTTAATTCAACAGGTTTTGATTTTGTTCCTTTGCTGCGGTTGGCTGCTTTCAATGCTGCCTGGCGCGGCTGATGACCAGTGAATACTCCAGTCTCGTTTCCATTCTTTTCCCTTAATACAAAATTTCTTATATCTACCATATTTTTCATACCCCGACAACGATTTGTTGTCTTAGTATAGAATGTCACCTCATACTATTTAAAGCTATTTGTGAAATCTGTGGCTAAGCCTATCGTTTTATAATAATTAGAGCTACTGTTACTGGTATTTCAAAATCCGAAAAAACCGAATCTATAGACTTATTATTTGAGTTGTTTGAGTTAAAAACATGATACTTGGAATTACCTGACCTTCCTCTGATGACTAAAATCATACGCCATAGGCGTTTATAGGAAAAGTATTTAATTTACACCATTCCCTTTTCTTTACGGCACTTTAATATTCTTCCCAGACAAAACAGGGTTTGTGCCTCTTATAAATAGAGTTAGAAAAACCGCGATTGGATTGATGCCCTGCGTTCACGGCGCAAGGCTATCAGAAAATGCACTGGCTTCAGGAAAGAGCGAGGACGACCTGCTGGATTTCAGTGTCAATCTAAATCCTCTCGGTCCCCCAAAATCAAAGAAATTATTGAACGGCGTTTTGCAGAACATCAGCAATTATCCAGACAATGGATATCCGGGATTTAAAAAAGCTGCAGCAGATAGTCTCAATGTCCTGCCTGAAAATATTGTTCCAGGAAACGGCTCATCGGAATTGATCAGGCTCTTTGCAGAAACCGTTATTGAGCCAGGTGATAAAGTCATAATATCATCCCCGACCTTCGGGGAATACGAATTCCAGTGCAGATTATTTGGGGCCGGGATAGAATACCTTGATTACCGCAAGATAATAAATGTGAATCCGAAGGGCTGCAAAGCTGTTTTTCTCTGCAATCCGAATAACCCCACAGGTAACATTCTGCGGCGCAGGGATCTTATCAAAATTGCAAAAACATGCGCTTTGTCTGAAACCTTTTTATTCGTTGATGAGGCATTTATTGAGCTTTCAGAACCGGGTGAAAGTATTGCAGACATAGCCGCATCTTGCGATTTTATCTTTGTGCTGCGTTCTCTTACCAAAACGTACGCTGTTCCAGGATTGAGGATTGGTTTTGCGGTAGCTTCACCTGGTTTTGCGGGACTCCTGAATAATGCCCGACTTCACTGGAATATGAATTCCGCCGCTTCCGCGGCTGGTGAGCAGTTTCTCAGGAAAAACCAGGATTATATAGAAAAATCACTTGGATTAATCAGGAAAGAACGGGAATGGCTGGCATCCCGCCTGTGCGGAATACGCGGTTTTAAACCGTATCCGAGCGATACAAATTTTATTCTCATCGAAGCAGGGGATTTCGGGATCAATTCCGCAGAACTGACTGCAAGAATGCTAAAGCATGGTATTATTATCCGGGATTGCGCTTCTTTTGGCCTTGAAAATCATATCAGGGTTGCAGTCCGGAAAAGAAGTGAAAACAGAAGGCTGGTTGATGCTTTTTCAAAGGTCATTTCAGAATGGGGAGATGAACTTGCAAAAAAAGAGATAGGAAAGGCCCTGGAAAAAGGAGTCACTGCGAGGAGCAGGATTGACTGCGAATATTATCCCTGTCATTTTGAAGGACAGGACTGCACCTTTTGCTTCTGTCCTTTTTACCCGTGCGGAAATGAAAAAACCGGCGGGGAACTTATCCGCAAATCTA
This sequence comes from uncultured archaeon, assembly GCA_902386255.1. Lineage (GTDB taxonomy): Archaea > Halobacteriota > Methanosarcinia > Methanosarcinales > Methanoperedenaceae > Methanoperedens. The sequence goes on along the minus strand of CABMII010000165.1, from coordinate 5,629 downwards.
CTGGCGGAACGGTATGGAGCTGCGCCGGGTGCAACCTTATCCACAGGGGTGACATAGCTGAGAAGGTGCTCGGGGCTTTGATGGAAGGAAAGAAGCTCAAAGATATCTGGAAGCTTGTAATGGAGCCGGAGTTATGATAATTATTGATTTCTGGCTTCAGGTTTTGCTCCTTGCCGTATTGTTCGATATTTTATTCGGGGAGCCTACCGCATTTATTCATCCCGTGGTGTGGATGGGAAAAATGATAAATGTGTTCTCGCGCGGTGCACGCCATAGGAAAATTTACGGATTGCTCATGATGATTTCCTGCGTCGGGGCTGCAATTCTTGCCGGTTTTTTGATAATCTCTCTTGGTACCGGTCTTCCTAGTTTAATCATAGCCGCATATTTATTAAAATCCAGCTTTTCGATTCGCATGTTATTGGTTTCGGCTCTCGGGATAAAAAAAGACCTCGAAGTGGGAAACATCGGGAAGGTAAGAAATGATTTAAAAACTTTCGTGGGAAGGGATACCTCCACGCTTAACAAATCACAATCCGCTTCCGCAGTAATAGAATCGGTCGCGGAAAGCTTTGTTGATGGTATTCTCTCACCGCTTCTCTATTTTGTGGTTTTCGGCCTGCCTGGCGCGCTGGCTTACCGAATGATAAATACGCTTGATTCAATGGTGGGATATAAGAAAGAGCCTTTCATTGACCTGGGTTATGCATCGGCGAGGCTTGATGACATCGTAAATTGGGTTCCGGCGCGGCTGTCAGTTGCGTTTATTTTCATAGCCTCGGTTTTTTTCGGAAAGCCTGCCGATGCCATCAAAACATGCATTAAAGACCATGGAAGGACGGCATCACCGAATTCCGGCTGGCCGATGGCTGCGGTTTCCGGCGCCCTGAACGTGAGGCTTGAAAAAGTGGGTTTTCATGTATTAGGAGGGCAATTTAATGAACCGCAGCCGTTCCAGATTAAAACGGCGGTTAATATCGTGGGTTTTTCATCGTTTTTGGTGATTGCGGGGGTATTTTTTGTCGGTAATGTCCCCTTAATACGAATTTAACCGCAGATAAACGCAGATGAACGCAGATTTAATGAATCGGTGAGCATGAATAATGTTGTAAGAGATAATTCAGATTTGTTCAGTCAAATTTTTATCTTGAAAAAATTTATACGGAGAAGCGTTATTTAAGTGAAATATGCCCGACATCCAGAAAATTAAGCTTGATTTTCAGAATCTTTATGGAAAATCCAAGCAAAATCCTGAGATGCCTGAGGAAGAGCTTCGGACACTATTTAATAAAAGTACAATTCTTGAAAATTTAGGATATAGCGCAATCGGTAAGGACATAAGGCTTGAGTTGTCCATTAAAGGGAAAAGAAGCGATATCGTTTGCCTTGATGACTATGGCAATGTTGTTTTTGTTGTGGAATTCAAGAAACCATCAGACGGCGTGGAATTAAAAGAGCATTTTGACCAGTTGTGGGACAGATATGTAAAGCCTTTGCGTGCTGATTTTGGCGCACTAATCAATGGATATGAGTTGATTCTTTACAGGAGAATCGGAGAAAACAACAAGCTTGAGCTTCGTGTGAATCTAAGCGAAATTTCTGATAAGGACAGCGAACTTATTATTAAATTATTAAAAAAGCCGGATTATGAACTTACCAAAGTAAAAGAGATAATAAATTATTTGAATAAATTTTCGGCGCCGGAATCGAGAATTTATTTAACCTCTGATGCGGCTCGTGAGCATTTCTTTGAGAATTTCAAGCTTGAAGAGGATTCTATTTTTGGCGAGCTACTTAAAAAGATGGTCAAACTATTTGACTATGAGTATTCACGCTCAAAATTCCTGACCAGCGCGTATGATTTCTGGCGCAAATCCTATGCCAAAAAGCCTGATAAAGTGCCTGAGAGCTGGAAAAAACTCCTGAAAGGCGCAGGACTGACAACTGGCGAAGAAGATTTGTATAAGTTCATGTTCTGCCTTGAGACAACATACGCTTTATTTACGCGCCTCATTCTTGCCAAGGCATGCGAGGACTATAATTTCCAGGGAATCGACTTTTCGGAATTCATAGAAAGTGAAATCAAAGGCAGTGAGCGCAGGGGCGGCACGTTCCTTGTGGTGTGGGGCGTGCTTGTGATGCGCCTTATTCGAAAAATGAGGCGCGACCTTGTAGAATCTGTTTTTGAGGAAGATTTGTTTTACTGGTGGACTGACGACTTTGAGGGTTTGCAGAATAACATTTACACAGACCAGCGAAGTTATGAAGTTGCTTTGATGGATTTCAGCAGGGCGCTTGCTAAGGTTTTGTATGCTCTGTATAAATTCGATTTTTCAAAAATCATCGGCGACCCGCTTGGGGACTTGTACCAGAAGTATTTTGACAGGGAGACGAGAAAGGCGCTGGGCGAGTTTTATACACCCAAAGAAGTGGTGGAATACATCGTTGATGCTGTTGATTACAGGGGGCGTGGAATCGTTGATAAAAGGCTTCTTGACCCTGCCTGCGGTTCTGGTACTTTCCTTGTGGACGCCCTGAAAAGATATCTTGTGGAAGCCATGCCTCTTGCTGAGGAAAAGGGATGGGATTTTGTTATTTCCAAGCTCTGTAACGAATACCATATCGTAGGCTTTGACATACACCCTTTCGCAACGATTATGGCGCAGATTCAATTCATGCTTGTGCTCATTCCTTATTACAAAAAGGCTATCGAGAAAAACAAAAATTTCTTGCTCAAACGCCTGCCCATTTTTAGAACTGACTCGCTGATTGATGAGAGCAAGAGCGAAGCCATGACGCTTTCTATGTTCGAGGGCGGGCGCAGTATTTCAATTAAAATCACGCTTCCTGTGCGCGCAGGTGATAAGTTCGTGGATGCCGAGGTGATAATGCCTTTCAGGGGAGAGGCAATATCTGAAAAGACTGGCTTGCTGAATATCCCTGAATACTTTGCCGCGCTCCAGGCGCTTTTCGATACAGTGAAGGAAGCGGCGCGCGCCGAGCAAGAAGTGATAGTGCAGGAGAAGCTTGAGATCAACCTCAAAATATATCTGCAAAATAAGGAATGGACACGCCTTGCAGGGTTCTTTATGCCTTACGGGCGCTATTTCCTGGATACAATCAAGAAGCTGAGGACTGAATACGGTGATGGGCGGCTTGTGAAGTCGATTGAGGATATTATACTGGCTGGGTTGTTGAAGAATCATGTGGAGTATGATTTTGTGGTGGGAAATCCACCGTATGTGAGAGTGCAAATGTTAGATGAGGTGCAAAAAAACTACTATAAATCAAACTATGAAAGCGCTTCTGGAAAATTTGACTTGTATATTCTTTTCATTGAAAGAGGAATTAATTGGTTGAAAAATGATGGGAAGTTTGGATATATTACTTCTAATAAGTTTATCCAGTCTAGCTATGGGGAGGATATAAGAAATTTTATCTTAAAAAACACAATTATTTCACAATTCATTGATTTTGGTGATACGGGAGTTTTTAAAGATGCTACAAACTATCCGTGTATTTTTATTTTGGAAAAAGATCCTACAAAACAAAAACTGTGTAATTATGTTAGAGTAAAAATACCGCGTGATGATATACTGAACTATCTAAAAGAAAAATTTACATATCCAAGTTTTTCAGATAAGTATGTTGATTATTTTACAATTGAGCACTCTATGTTAAAAGGAAAAACATGGAACTTTATGCCGCAAAATGAGCTAAATTTAGTTAAGAAAATAGAAACTATATCTCCTTATACCTTGAAAAATTTAAGGAATAATATTAGTGAAGGTATTGTAACTGGACAAAATCCAGTATTTATTGTATCAGATGAGGACATAAAAAAGTACAATATTGAAAAAGAGGTTGTAAAATACGTTATTGGTGGAAGTGAGATAAAAAGATGGCAGGTTAGTTGGAATGGAAATTATATCATTTATCCACATATAATACATTCTGATAAACTTAAACCAATAAATTTAAAAGATTATACAAATTTAGAAAATTATTTTGTTGAGAGGAAGACCGACCTAGAAAAACGGCATTATGTATCAGAAGCTGGAAAAGAGTGGTTTGAACTATGGAATCCTAGAAATCCGGCTATTTTCGATGCAAAACCAAAAATTGTAACTCCTGATATTTCTACTAATAATAATTTCACAATAGATTTTGAGGGTAAATGGTACTGCTTGGATACATGCTTTATCATTGTATTACAAGAAGAGTTTTCAAAATATTATACCTTCTTAATAGCCCTATTGAATTCAAAACCATTGGAATTTTACTTTAAACAAATTAGTCCTTTCATATCAGGTGGCTATTACCGCTACAAAACTCAATATCTCGAACAACTCCCCATCCACCTCCCCAAAACACCTGAAGAACAAGCCCTCGCCTCCCAGATAATCGCCTCCATCGAACAAATCCTCGCAAAAGTCAAATCAGATCAGCGCGCCTCGCGTTTCCCAGACGAGTACATCAAAGAATACCGCGCCCGTGGAGAAGAATTCGATGCACACGAAATAATTTTCAATGCAAATCATAAAGAGCTTGCTCTTGATATCGAAAAATTGCTTGACAAAGAATTTGTGGTGAAAATAAAAGGCGCGGCGCCGATAACTTTGGACAGCCAGACAAAAGCTGAGTATGTGAAAGCTGCGCTCACGGGCAGGAAAGTGAGCAAAAGCGAGAAAATCCAACTACTAATCCCGCGCGCCGAGAGTCTTGCGAAAGAGGCGCTGGCGCAGTGGCAGAAAGATGTGCAGGAGGCGCAGGGGATTGCGGCGCTTGAGGGTGAGATAAATGAGCTTGTGTACAAGCTGTATGGACTGGATGAGAATGATAAGAATGTTATTGAAGAGTTCTTGAGTAAATTTTGAGGTAATGAACCGCAGATGATTGAATAAATTATCAGATTGGATTGAAGAGAATGATAAAACGTATCGAGAAATTATTGTTTGTGATTAGTTTTGAAAACAAACCGCAGATAAACGCAGATAAACGCAGATTTAATGAATCGGTGAGTATAGAAAAAGATTGTTTGGGTGTGTCCACGCATGGCGTAGCAATGCGTGTGCGCGGAGTCGAGAACCCGCAGGGTTTCGGCATTGATGAACGCAGATTTAATGAATCGGTGAGTATGAAAAGAGGTTGTCAGGGATTAAGGTTTTGAAAATATGGAACTTCAGGTAAATGTAAATGAAGACAGATTGAATGAAATATCAGAAAAGATTATTGGCGCGGCGTTTGAAGTAAGCAATGTTCTCGGAGTAGGTTTTCTTGAAAAAGTTTATGAAAATGCCTTGAACGTTGAACTTAAATTAAGAGGAATAAAAACCTTTCAACAGGCGCCCTTAAAGGTTTATTATAAAAATGAATTAGTGGGTGACTATTTTGCGGATATTCTGGTTGAAAATGAAATTATAATCGAATTAAAAACAGTTAAAGAATTCGATGACATTCATATTGCACAGTGCTTGAATTATCTCAGAATTACGGGACTGAAACTTTGTTTGCTTATCAATTTCAGTAAGCCAAGAGTTGAAATTAAGAGGATAGTGAATGGAATTGGAAATAAATAAAGACCCAATAAAAGACAGCAACGGCAATTTCGTTAAAAAGTATCTGCGTT
>CABMII010000164.1 GCA_902386255.1 uncultured archaeon | reverse complement strand
TTAGATTTGATGTTTTTTTGCTACTTATTGAAGGATGGGTCAGAAGGAAGTTAAAAATGAGAATTGCTGTGGAGTGTTTGAGATGAGAGATTTTGAAAGATTTTTTAGCGAAGTACTGAATTTAGATATAAACCAGTCGGTTAAATGTTAGTATATTATTCAAAAATCACTTATACCATAACCACCTCTAAGTCCCTCGATACTTATGCCAAACAGAACCGCAATCTTAGAAACAGTAAAAGGAACAATAAAATTCGAACTTAAAGAATCAGAAGCCCCCATCACCACAAAAAACTTCATAGACCTCACGCAAAAAGGCTTCTACAACGGCCTCATCTTCCACCGTGTCGAGCCAAACTTCGTCATCCAGGGCGGCGACCCCAAAGGCAACGGCACAGGCGGCTCGGGAAAGAACATCCCTCTGGAAATAGCACCGACGCTCACGCACAAGAAAGGCGCAGTGGGGATGGCACGCTCGCAGGAACCCAACAGCGCATCATCACAATTCTATATCTGTCTTGAGGATGCTAAATTCCTTGATAAGAACTATGCAGTATTCGGTCAGGTCACAGAGGGTCAGGACGTGGCGCAGAAGATAAGGAAAGGCGATAAGATTATAAAAGCCACAATCCAGTGACTTCCAGGCGAGTAATTATATAGTTAAGAAAACAAACAATTTATACAAAAGTCATCTTTGCGCTCTTAGTGTGCTTTGCGGTGAATAAAACCACATCCCGCAAAGAATGGGAAACAACAAAATGAACATTAACAGCGAACTAATACGAACTCCGAGGGCGTGAGTTCGTATCAGTTCGTACGAGTTAGTTGTTGATTTTTCATATCAGGCGCAAAGTGCAGGTCAATAAAGTATGACTCTAAGAATCGCATGGGGAATCACAGGCTGCGGCGACTATCTCAAGGAAAGCCTCGATTTAATGAAAGACCTCGCAAGAGAGCATAACCTGGACGTGCGGGTATATCTCTCCGAAGCAGGCGAAATGGTGATAAAATGGTACAGGCTCTTCAATGACCTGAAAACTAGCTTTCCCAAAACCTATTCCGAGAAGTCACCCAACATCCCTTTTTTAGTAGGCGATTTGCAGCTTGGGAAATACGATTTCCTCCTCATCACGCCTTCAACTTCAAACACCGTTGCGAAAATCGCTACAGGTATTTCGGATACGCTGCTCACGAATGCAACGGCGCAGGCAATGAAAGCAAAAGTGCCGGTCTATATTTTTCCAGTTGACCAGAGAAAGGGTGAAGTAACCACGGATTTACCCGACGGCAGGAAACTCACACTCACGATGCGGGATGTGGATATCGAAGCCGTGGATAAACTTCGCAAAATGCCAGGGATAACCGTTCTCGCGCATCCAGATGAGATAAGAGAAGTAATTAAAAAGCTAATCGAAAGCAAAAAATAAGTTCAGGGTTTCTCGTATTCGAAATAAGTGCACACATTGTCTTTACATCTGATTATTCTTCCTTTCACTGTATTTTTTATTATTTCAAGCTCGATTGCGCTTGGTTCTGCTATCCCCGGAACCGTTGCGCTGCCCGGTGAAAGAAGAAGCACATCGGTTTTTTGCACTATCGGATGGTGAAAATGCCCGAATACGAGTACATCCACGCCCATTTCCTTTGCAAGATAGCGGAGCCCGTCTGTGTTCTCAGATGTAAGCTGCCCTTTGTGTATCACCCCGATTTTCACTCCCTCCACCTTTATGATTTTGCGCTCAGGAAGGAGCTTCAGTAATTCAGGGCTATCCGTATCACCATGAACGGCTATGAGCTTCCCCATACCCTTAAGCTCATTATAACAATCGAGCGATTCAAAATCCCCGGCATGGATGATGATGTCTGAACTTTTGATAATTGAAATAAGTTCCCGCGGAAGATTTTTCACTAGCGATTGTCCAGGCTTAATATGGGTATCTGATAGAACAATGATTTTCATGGGATGAATTAAGGAGATTTTCCATCATTTACTCTTCTTTATCCTTTTAGATTTCAACCACTCATCTATTATATCTTCCAATTTAACATCCAATTCCTCAATCCTGTACCTGACCCGCACAACAGGTTTATTAAGAGACAGCAAGCCGCCAAGGTCTATTGGCGTTCCTGCAATCACGGCATCGCAGTCCGACGCGTTTATGGTTGTCTCCAGTTCTTTTATCTGTGCCTCGCTGTAGCCCATAGCCGGAAGCACGGCGCCAAGATGGTGGAAATCATCATAAACTTTCAAAATCGAGCCCACGGCATGCGGGCGCGGGTCAATCACTTCTTTAGCCCCGTATTTTTTTGCAGCGATAATGCCTGCGCCGAAAGCCATGCCTCCGTGTGTGAGAGTTGGTCCGTCTTCAACAACCAGAACCCGCTTTCCTTTTATCAATTCGGGTCTGTCGGCAGTTATCGCGGAATTGGCTTTCATGATTGTTGCTTTTTTATTTATTAACCTGACATTCTTTATAACCAGTTCCACGTCCTCTTTCCTGGCTGAATCCACCTTGTTAACAATAACCACATCTGCAAGACGGACGTTCACCTCGCCAGGATAATAGGTCAGTTCGTGCCCTGCCCTGTGCGGGTCTGCAATTACGATATGGATGTCGGGCTTGTAAAAAGGGATGTCGTTGTTGCCTCCGTCCCAGATAATTATATCTGCTTCATTCTCCGCGGCGCCCAGGATTTTCTTAAAATCAACGCCACTGTAAACCACGCTCCCGCAGCAGATATACGGCTCATACTCCTCCCTTTCCTCGATGGTGCATTCGTTGCGCACACAATCTTCCATCGAAGCAAACCTCTGGCACTCCTGCTTGAGAAGGTCGCCATACGGCATCGGATGCCGCACTACCACTACCTTGTATCCTCTTTCTTTTAATATGTCCACCAATTTTTGCGATGTCGGGCTTTTGCCTGAGCCTGTCCTGACTGCACATACAGAAATAACAGGTTTTACTGACCGAAGCATAGTGCTTTTAGGCCCCATCAATCGGAAATCTGCGCCTGCTGCCAGAACCAGCGAAGCTTTTTGCATAACCGATTCATGTGACAGGTCAGAATAAGCGAGAATCACCTGGTCTATATTGTGCTTCTTAATGAGACCTGCCAGTTCTTCTTCGGGATATATCGGGATACCGTTCCTGTACAGCGGACCTGCAAGTTCTTTTGGATAAACACGTCCTGCAATCCCCGGAATCTGCGCTGCTGTGAAAGCCACAACCTCATAATTTTCATTGTCCCTGAAATAAACATTGAAATTATGAAAATCCCGCCCTGCAGCGCCCAATATTAAAACTTTTGTCTTCATGAACTAACCTCGCAGATAATGATTAGTTCTTTTATCACTTAATAGTATGCTCAATCCTCATCTTCAAACTTTTCGCCTGTCTCTGGCACAAGTATGCCCTGGATGATTACAGCATATGCAGGGCGCGCTATGAAGACACCGATAAACACGCCAATTATAGTGATTTCAGCAAAACCCTTCAAGGCACTGGAATCCATAGCCAGTATGAGAGGTAACATCGCCACAATCACCGTCGCCGCAGCGGCAATAATAATGGCAAACGCTTTTGCGATACGTGACAGGTATACCTTCCCGGGCGGCATGACACCGCCTGCGAGCACCTCATCCGTTATAATTATGAGATGGTCCACACCCGTGCCTATAACCGCAATTATGCCTGCGATGGTTGCAAGGTCAAGCTGCAATCCAATGAAGGGAAGCGAGGCAAATCCAAGTATCATGATGACCTCGCTGAAGGAGGTAGCAAGCATCGGGACGATGATATTGGGCTGCTTATATCGCAAAGCCACCACAAACGCAACAAGTAGCAGGGCGATTATTCCGGCAATCGCCACCTGTTCCTTAAATCTCTGGCCAAGGGGTGCAGGCACTGTGCCTGAACCTGCATCAGTAACGCTGACGGGCAGCGCTCCCGCCCTCAGGTGAAGCTGGAGTTCTAATGCTTTTTCGTGCCCGGTATCGCCCGCGCCTGTGGTTGCAATCATGTTTTTCTGAGGCACGCTCTGCATATTCCTTGCAAGGTCCGGAGCGAGAGGCGCGCTAAATACAAGATTATTATCAAGGTACATGCTCAGGTAATGGGCACTGGGGTTGGTTACTGCCCCGTATTTTATCGCGGCATCCCGAAGCGACGCTGCACCTGCGTCACTTAGAATAAAAGGCACGCCCCAATTTCCATTTAGTTGCTCCAGTGGCTGCACGGTTACGATCTGATCTCCATAAAGAACATGCTCTGTCACATTACCGTTGACCTGTATACGGATTTCGAATTTGCCGGGTGTAAGGGCAAGATTTCTTGCCTCTTGTATCGATACCCCTGGCAGGTCAATGAGCAGGTAATTAGCGCCGATTGGTGTAATGGTTATTGTTTTAAGCGAAATAGGATTGAGTTTGTCCGACAATCTTTTTATGGTCTCGTCTCTGGTGTCAGGGGTCACACCCTGCTTGAAAGTGATGACCTTACCGCTGACATTCGATAAAAGAGCATTTAAGTCGTCCTCTGTTACAGCTTTTCTTATTTCGAACATAGAGGTTGTCGTGCTGCTTGGAATTTCCTGTACTTCCGCATTCAGACTATCCTTCAGATATTGCTGGAGCAAAGCGTCCTTGGTTGTTTGCAGCGTCACAATCGTACCACCGCCAGGTGCACTCGTTAGGTTGGAGATGCCAAGTCCAAACGAATCGATGGTATTTTTTGTCGTTTCCTTGGATGTTATAAAGGTGACAGAACCAGCATATACACTATCGACTTTTATATTTGGGTCATTAAGCAATTTTCCAAATTCAACCTGAATTAATTTTACCTCATTTGCGTCAACCTGTGCAACCGCGCCCTGAAGCTGCACCTGCAGCCATGAGCCGCCTTCCAGGTCAATACCATAATTTAAATGATATACTGCTATGGATGCGATAGAGCCCAGAATTACAAGCGTCAGGATTACTACCCGGATGTTTTTATAAAAAGGTTCTTCATCTGTCATGCTTTTCGCCTCTTCTTCATGGGTTTCTCGACTCGTTTCTCAACATGCTGGATTTTCCCTGCATACCATCTCAAAATCCCTGCATTAGTCATCCATGTGTTTATAATATCTGCAATCAAGCCGAAAATAAGGACTATTGAAATATCCCTTATTATATCAATGCGTGTGAACGAAATTACAAGACCTGATGATACAACAAACATGGCAAAAAGAGCTGCGAGCGCAGTTGATGTCATGGTAAGTCCTGTTATCATGGCATCCTTCAACTTATCGTTTAATTCTCCTTTTCGCTTGAGGAGGCGCGTTGTGAGTAGAATGTCCGTATCCACGGAGTAACCGATGAGCATAAGGAGAGCCGCAACTGTTCCAAGCGAGAGTAGTATACCGAACACGTCTGTCATTGCGGCTGCGAAGGTGATGTCGGCAAACGCTGAAACCACCACCGCTATGGATGGGACAAAAGTCCTGTAGATTATGAAAATAACGATTGCCATGAATATGAACGCAATGATTATGGCACGAACCGCCTGGTATTGCAGCGATTGGCCGAATTGTGCTCCAGTATCAGTTATTAATACCGTGCCGGGGTTGGTAGTTTCAGAATTAACTTGTTTGATGAGTTCATCTTTTAACGATGGAGCCATCGGACTGAATTCCATTATTTTACGGTCCCCCACCTCGTATTTTCTTACCTCGACACCGGGATATGCCGCAAACTCTTCTTTTAACTGGTCTGGAGTTTTTGGGCTGTCGAAAATTACCGCTGTGCCGCCTTTGAAATCCATTCCCAGTTCAACTGGCGAACCTGTTTTATAATAAGTATAACCAAGAATAGAGAGTGACAAAATAAGCAACATTGAGGGAATTATGAGCATCTGTTTTAAAGTTATGTTTTTAACGTACGATTCTATGGCTTTTTCATTTATCAATTGCATCTATAATCTCCTCTCAAAGAACTCGCTTAGATTATAATACAACGTATATACGTTTTGCTGTTTTGGGGTTTGGAGTACCATGTCCTTAAATTATTTCCTCTTTCATGATAACTGACACAGTCTTTTTCTCATACCAGCACGTCTTCAAGTCCCGACTTCTTCACAATATCAAGCGCCCTCTGGCATTCCTCTTTTGTGAGGTTCCGGTTTATTTCGGGGTACTCGTACGCTCTGAAATTAGGCGAATATTGGAACATGAGATTAAACCTCACCTTCGGTATATGCTCTTTCGTCCAGTTTACTATTGGTACCGTGCAGCAATCGATGTGGTTCGGGAGAACAAGGAGCCTCAGGAGAATTTCACCGCTTTTGTAAGCCGACATGAAATTCCTTGTTACCGTTGACCAGTAATGGGGCGCATTTGAATATTTCATAGCACATTCGTCATTCCCGTACCTGAAATCCCCGAGGTATACATCAACCACGCCTTCAAGCAAATGCGCAATTTCTTCTGAATAATACATATTGGAGTTCCAGACGACAGGAACATTGACCCGGAGCGCATTCACGATTTTGAGGATAGTATGAGTATGAGGCGTCGGCGTGACAAAATTAACATTCCTTGACCCGTATGCACGCCGGAGATTGATGATTCTTGCAAGTTCCAGAGGTAATATGGGATTTCCGCTTCCAGGCGCCTGTGAAATCTGCCAGTTCTGGCAATAAACGCATGTAAAATTACATCCTGTAAAGAATATCGTATGCGACGGGACAAGTTCAGGCTCCTCCCCGTGATGCAGGAATTCGGCTGAATAGCGCGAGACTGCATCCATCCTGCAATAACCGATTTCTTTCTTTTTACGGTTTATCCCGCATCTTCGCTCGCAGAAATGGCAGCTCTGGAGAATTTTATCAGCTATTGCAATTTTCAGGTCAAGGAGCGACGGGCTTGCGCGGGGAGCGAGTTCGTCGATAGATGTAATTCTGTCGAATACCTCACGAAAAGAGCTCATCGCAGTATCGTGTATTTTCCAGAGTTCAGGAAGCGTGGAATCATTATTAAAATCAATATTCACCGATTGGGAAACCAGGAACTGTGATGGAAGTTTATCCTTCATCACCTCAAAATATCGTCGAAGAAAAAGCGGGCTGCCGGAGGTCATTATGTCTTAATGCGCTCTTGCCCTTAATAACGGTGTTGAGAATTTCTTTTCAACCTCAACCCTGTGTATCGTGTTATATGTGCAGAAAGGAATAATTCTCCCGTCGGGTGTGGCATAATGGACGCCGCACCGTTTTATCCTCTCAAGGTCCATGTTATATAAGTCCATGAAATGCATTGATCCTATGAAGAGCGTATGGCGGTGGAATTCTTTTGTTGCATCCCCAGTCCCTTCTTTTAGAACATCGATGAAAAGTTTTTTCACATCTACTGATTTTGGCGCTTTAGACATATCGATATATTTCGGCAGTGCAGAAATAAGGCTCCCAATTCTTTTAATGTTCCCGAGAGACTTGCCAAGCCATTTTGAATTAGGCGATGCCAGCTCTTCTACATGTTCAATGAGTCCTTCCACATCTATGAACCTGGTTATGGGAATAATTTTGCCTTCTTCAACATATACGTATGTACCGGTGCCGCAGTGCGGATGAACCGTGAATTCAATATTCGGGATTCCTTCCTCGGCTGAAACAAAATGAGAAATTGGCACAACGAAAGGAACAGGATAGAAATCCTCCGCGGTAATAGCCCCGTCAGTCTGCGCTTCTATCAACTCGAATAAGTCCGGGATAGTAATTCTTTTTTCCATCCTTTCTTTCTTATTTATCCTTCCAGCAAAGGAAATGGGTTGGAAATTAATGCCTTTCACAGCATCCATATTATTAATTGCGAACCTGATAATATCCCCTACCTGCATATCGTTTACGCCTTTTGCGAGCGTGGGCACAAGAGAAATGCTTGTCAATCCTCCTGCTCTGCAGTTTTCAATCGCCTTAAGTTTAAGAGGCAGGGCATTGTAACCCCGGTTTATGATATAAGGCTCTTCGGTCACTCCATCGAATTGTAAATAAACTGTATTGAGACCCGCTGCGGTCAGGTCTTTGCAAAATTGGAGACTTTTTGCAAGCTTAATGCCGTTGGTCGCCATCTGGACCTGGGTAAATCCGAATTCCTGTGCCATCCTTACAATCTGGACAATATCCTCGCGCATCGTGGGTTCGCCGCCCGCAAACTGGACCGCGGGGCACGGCACAGGTTTTTCATCCCGCAGCATCTGCATCATGGCCCTTATCTGCGAAAGCGTGGGTTCGTAAAGATAACCTGAGGCCTGCGCGTTCGCAAAGCATACGGGACATGCCTGGTTGCATCTGTTGGTGACATCAATATTGGCAAGGATCGTACTTGTCTTATGGGAAGAGCATATCCCGCATGAATGTGGGCAATTTCCATCTGAATTAACAGGATTTGATACTCCTTCGCCGTCATGCCAGAATTTTTCAAAACGTTTATACTGTTTCGCATCTGACCAATAAACATCTTCAAAATATCCGTGTTTGCTGCACGTTTTTTTAAGAAGGATTTTCCCATTATCTTCAACAATCGCGGCATCGATAACAGCAGAACATACAGGGCACAACGATTTTGTTGACTTCATTGACATAATCACCCTCGAATTTTCTTGATGGACATAGCAGTTATCATATTTGAGGTTTTCCTTGATAATTTTCGATTACCTAAAACTAAGACCCCGTTATATACAAAGCTTTTTTAGTACTTAAAGTATATCTGTATTATAAAATCTGATTCAGTTATGAATCACAGGTCTGGTGATTAAATTTGGTAATAGGAGTTACACTTGTGAATGTTGTGCCAGGGCAGGAAAAGGCGGCATACAATGAGCTTGTAAAGATAAAAGGAATTAAAGACGTATATCATGTGTTCGGGGAATATGATTTTGTTGTAATAAGCAATGTTGAGGGATTAAGCGCACTCAATAAGCTTGTGGATACTATCAGGGAAAGTGAAAATGTAACTAAGACGCAAACAATAGTGGGAGCTGAGCTTTAAGAGGATACTTAATGGTCATTGCCGAAGAACTTGCGAAAAAGCAAAAGGCCATCAGTATCGCTGAATTTTTTGAGAAAAACAGGCAAATACTTGGATTCGACTCAAGTACGCGAAGCCTGCTGACGTCGGTTAAGGAAGCGGTAGATAATTCTCTTGATGCCTGCGAAGAAGCCGGAATACTTCCTGATATTTTAATTAAACTTGAAAATGCATCCAAAAATAACCTGACGCTTATCGTAGAAGATAACGGGCCGGGAATCGTGAAAGAGCAAATCCCCAGGGTTTTTGCAAAATTGCTCTACGGATCACGTTTCCATGCGGTCAAGCAAAGCCGGGGCCAGCAGGGGATTGGCATCTCGGCAACAGTATTGTATTCGCAGCTCACGTCGGGCAGGCCTGCAAAAATCGTTTCAAAAATTGACAAGGATGCGCCCGCTCATTATTTTGAACTTCTCATAAACACCCAGACCAATGAGCCTGAAATTCTTGTCGATAAAATAATCGATTGGGACAGGCTGAGGGGCACGCGCATCGAGTTTGAGATGGAAGCCTCGTATATCAAGGGGC
The DNA here is from genome assembly GCA_902386255.1 of uncultured archaeon. Taxonomy (GTDB): domain Archaea; phylum Halobacteriota; class Methanosarcinia; order Methanosarcinales; family Methanoperedenaceae; genus Methanoperedens. The sequence continues at coordinate 3,088 of CABMII010000164.1, read as the reverse complement.
GAAGGCAATCTGTTTATGAATACCTGAAGGATACGGCGATAGTAAACCCTCATGCGCGCATAACTCTTATCGAACCTGATAATAACCAGATAATATTTGAAAGGGCGACCGACAAACAGCCTGTGCAGGCCGTGGAGATACTCCCGCACCCTCATGGCATTGAACTTGGAACCCTGATGAAGATGCTGCGGTATTGCGAAACCGACAGGCTTGATTCATTTTTACGAAGCTCATATTCAAGAATCGGCGCAAAGACCTCTGAAGAGATTTGCAGTAAAGCAGGAATTGGCCCTGAAACCGACCCGAAGGCGATAAAACTTGATGAAGCGAAAAGACTTCATGAAGCATTCAAGAAAGTTAAGATACTGGCGCCATCAACGGATTGTCTCTCACCCATAACTGAGGAACTTATCAGAAAAGGCGTGGGGAAAGAACACACCGTGGATTTCATTGAAACTACCACGCGTCCTGCGTCTGTGCATAACGGTCATCCGTTCCAGGTAGAAGCTGGGATTGCTTACGGCGGCAATCTCCCAAAGGAGGAAAAAGTGGAGATACTCAGATTTGCAAATCGCGTTCCTCTTCTATACCAGCAGGGGGCATGCGCCATAACGCATGCAATTGAAAATCTTAACTGGAGAAGTTATTCACTTGACCAGCCCGGAGGCTCGCTTCCCATCGGCCCTGCCATAATTTTAGTGCATGTGGCATCCACCCATATCCCTTTTACCTCGGAATCAAAAGAAGCGATAGCCGATGTCCCGGAAATTATAAGTGAGGTGGAACTTGCCCTCAAGGACGTGGCTCGAAGGCTCAAGAATTATCTATCAAGGCAGGATAATCTTGAAAAAAGGCGCGAAAAAGAGGAAATCATCTATTCCATCCTGCCGCGCATAGCCAAAAAAGTGGGTGAGATACTTGAGCGCCCCACACCTGATATCACTCCAATAGTCGCGAAAATCATGGGAAATGTATTTTGCCAGCGCATGGTGAAACAGAACGGAAAAGGATTCGATGTAGAGATACGCTTTAAGAATCATGGAGATTCAGTGCATCATTTCAATCTTCATGAGACTCTCCCCTTTTCGATAGAATCGCCAAGTCCTGAGCCCAAGAAAATCCCGATGGGGAAACAGATCGATTACGTGTGGAAGGTCTCGCTCAAACCGGGTGAGCAAAAAGCCATCATTTATAAATTGGATATTGCGGCAGATGAAGCGGCAAAACTACCCCAGCTTGTGGTCGAGGGCATCGTGAGTGAACTTATTACTGGCGCCAAGGCGGTCAATGTATGAATGAAACTGAGAAAAGCAATAAGGAGATACGTGATTCTCTCTCAAAGACGACTCTAAAGAAACTCATCCAGGATTTCTATGAGCAATTCGAAAGCGAGACAATCCCTCATATCGTCCTCCCTTCGCGCACCAAGAAGAACATCGAACTGAATGAGGACAGCGACGTATGGGTTTATGGCGACAGCGAGAGCATGCGCAGCGCAAAAACCGTGAAGGGCGCAACGCAGCTCCTCAAGACATCGCATGTGGTGGAACTTTTGATGAAAGGGCATCTTGACCAGAATAAAAGCTCAACCCTTCGAGAACTGTATTACATAAGCGAGAACTGGGATATTGCAAAATTCCATGAACAAGCGGAAAGCGACCGCCTGATAGAAGACCTTGAGATAATAACAGGTTTGCAGCGCGAGGATTTCCATGTGCGCCCTGAGGAGAACGGTGCGACCCTGTACGGCCCTATCAAAATCAAGGAATTAACAAAGCGCGGGGACCGAACCATGCACTGTCAGGACGAGGTGGGCGAGGCGGGCTACCAGATTCCTTACAACGTGGAGACAATAAAGTTCATGGAGCATGACGCGAAGTTCATTATCGCAATCGAGACAGGCGGTATGCAGGACAGGCTCATCGAGAACGGTTTTGATGAGAAATTCGATGCCATCCTCGTGCACCTGAAAGGCCAGCCCGCGCGCAGCACTCGGCGCATCATCAAGCGCATGAATGAGGAACTGAAACTGCCTGTGGTCGTGTTCACTGACGGCGACCCGTGGAGCTTCCGCATATACGCAAGCGTAGCATACGGCGCAATCAAAAGCGCGCATCTTTCCGAGTTCATGGCGACGCCTGCTGCAAAGTTCATCGGCGTGCAATCAACGGATATCGTGGAGTATGAGCTTTCCACGGACAAACTCAACGACCAGGATATCAAGGCGCTGCAGAGCGAACTTACAGACCCCAGGTTTGATACGCCGTACTGGAAAGACCAGATAAATTTGATGCTGAAGATCGGGAAGAAGGCTGAGCAGCAGGCTTTTGCAGGAAAGGGGCTGGATTATGTGACTGATGTTTATTTACCTGAGAGGCTGGGGGAGATGGGAGTGATTTGAAATTTTAATTTATTTTAACATAATATATAGATTAATTAAAATATCGAGTTAGTATGAACAAATCTGAACAATATGTTTCAACAATTTGTAAAAAATCGTTCCTATCGTTGTGGAGTTATCGCAATCCTCTCGGTAAAAATTCGAAGGAACTTTGTGACATACTAGTTGTTTCTGAGCCTGATATAATAATTTTCTCGGTCAAAGAAATTGATATATCACACAGCGGAGATGAACAAGTAGACGGGATTAGATGGGTCAAACGTGCAATTAAAAAATCATATAATCAGATTTATGGAGCTGAGCGGTGGATACAAAATTCTACTAATATAATCACAAAAGACGGTAAAAAAGGGCTTCCTTTTCCAGATGTTTCAAGTAGGAGAATACATCGTGTTGCCATAGCATTAGGAAGCGAAAATAAATTTCCAGTTCTATCTGCAGATTTCGGAAAAGGTTTTGTTCATATTTTTGATGAAATTTCACTTAGTATTATCATGAATGAACTTGATACCATATCCGATTTTGCCAAATATTTAACCGATAAAGAATCATTGAACTGTAATGTCAGTAGTTAGCTAATTTTTCTTCCAATTTCTGCTAAAAACACGGCTACAGATAGCTATATATAGGTGCAGGCTGCCCCCATATGAATCCTAAATCAAATGGTTTAGCCTGCAAATCAAGAAT
>CABMII010000163.1 GCA_902386255.1 uncultured archaeon | reverse complement strand
TTACAAAAATAAATGCAAAAGAGTCTCATTTTTCGTTTTGTGATGGAAAATAGAAGTATTTGATTTGAGGTTAAATAGAGTATTCAGAGTAGCTTGTTCGGAACTAAGCTAACTCGGAAGTACTGAATCATAGAAAAAGCCTTTATACAATAAAACGCTATTGAGACACGATAACCATGACAAACGTGAGGGATCGTCTTTTACACAATTGAATCGCTTCGGAACAAAAAAATAACCATTTTTGATACCACACTTCGCGACGGGGAACAGACTCCCGGGGTATCGCTTACTCACGATGAGAAACTTCTCATTGCGCAGCAGCTCGATAAACTGGGCGTTGATATTATTGAAGCCGGTTTCCCGATGTCCTCCGAAGGTGAAAAACTATCAGTTAAGAAAATAGCAGATGCAGGGCTTAACACAAAGGTCTGCGGGCTTGCAAGGGTCATTTTATCAGATATCGATACGTGCTTTGACTGCGATGTGGATATGATACATACATTTGTCTCCACATCCGATGTCCAGAGGATTAGCACCATAAAGAAGAGCAGGGACGAGGTCTATAAAATGGCAATAGACGCAGTGGAATACATAAAAGACCATGGCGTGAAATGCATGTTCTCTGCCATGGATGCTACAAGGACAGATATTGATTACCTGCTCAAGATATATAAAGGCGTAGAATCCGCGCATTGCGATATTATTAACGTGCCGGACACGGTGGGCGTGATAGTACCCTCTGCTATGATTAAACTCATAGATGAGATCGCCTCAAACGTGAAAATACCGATTGATGTTCACTGCCACAACGATTTCGGGCTTGCGGTAGCAAACAGTCTCGCTGCAGTCGAAGCTGGCGCGAGCCAGGTGCAGGTCACGATAAACGGCCTCGGGGAACGCGCAGGAAATGCCGACCTTGCAGAGACCGTTATGGGATTGCACTCATTGTACGGCGCAAAGACCAACATCAAAATGCAGTATCTGGTTGAGACCTCGCATTTGGTAGAAAGGCTGACCAAAGTCCGTATGCCGCCGACAATGCCGATTGTTGGTGAAAATGCTTTTGCCCACGAGTCGGGCATTCACACGCACGGTGTCCTTGTGAGGTCAGATACTTTTGAGCCAGGGGTCATGACACCGGAGATGGTGGGTCACAGGAGGCGCATTGTACTCGGTAAACATGCGGGAAAACATGCTGTAAAACAGTCTCTTGAATTCGCCGGCCTCCATCCCGCGGACGAGCAGCTAAATGATATAATGAAACGCCTGAAAGACATAGGCGACAAAGGGAAACGAGTTACTGATGCTGACCTTTACGCTATTGCAGAATCAATAATGGGCAGTACTTCAAAAGGCGAGCAGGCCATCGTCCTGAAGGAAGTGTCAGTCATGACCGGCAACATTATTACCCCAACGGCGACAGTAAAAGCAATTGTGAACGGGGAAGAGCGCCTCGGGGCACACATCGGCGTAGGACCTGTAGATGCGGCGCTCAATACGGTAACAAGTCTCCTCGGAGACTATAATGTCAAATTGCGCGATTTCAGGATAGAGGCTATAACAGGCGGTTCTGACGCCCTAGCTGAAGTAATTATCGGGGTCGAGGATGAAAAAGGCAGGGCAGTTTCGGCGCGCGCCACGAACGAGGATATTGTGATGGCGTCGGTTGAAGCGCTTGTGGCTGCGATTAATCAGCTTTTAAGAGACAAGATTTAATTTTTTTTAATGTCAGTAGATGGACAAGTGCCAATTTCAGATGTCTGGACTATGGCAAATCTACGGTGGAATTTGTCAATTGGCCAAAAAAATGAACAGTATCTTTTAATACTTTCAGCGCTTAAACTACCTTTTGTAAACATATAGTGATGCGGGCGGCGTGAGTTGGACACGCGATTCGTAGTTGGTAAGGCTGCGCGTATTTCCGCTATACTACGCCCGCATTTTAATTATACATATGGAATTTTTACACAGAATATTGTTAAAATCCTCCTCATGTAGCATTTGCTTGTGTAGCTTTCTGATAGTTGTTTAATATTTTTGAAAAATTTTTAACCCAATAATCTTGTATATTATCAAATAATGCTTCATCCTTGAGACTTGCACTTTCTGTGTGTTTCATAATTACTTTAATTACTTCGTTCAGGCTCAAAGTGACATTGCCTGACTCCCATTTTTGACTGAATACCATTTCTCCGAGTTCGATAAGAACGTTGACCATTGTCGTGTAATCGACATCAGTGGGGTTTCTGCCCCCTAAGAACATTGCCCTTCTATTTTGCACCTTTATATCGTTGTCTTCGGTTATCGTTAAGCTTCTTCTTACGCTTGGCATATCGCTCTTCACCTTCTTCTGCTTTTTATGCACATCTGTGCTTTGAACGTATACACGTCTATTACTCGCATATGTTATATATAACTTTTGTTTCATAAATTATTCCTCTTTTATTTATTACAACCTCAAAAAACTAACAACAAAGTTTAAATTAAAATCCAGTCTTTGCTCACTTGTCCATCTACTAAATGTATAGGAAACTATAAACGCATTTTCTTATCCCGCTGCTGAATTAGATAAGTTTATTTCTTTGGCTTTCATTATAAACATTTACTATGTCAAAAACTCGTTTGTCTCTTGTATCTGGTTCGTGCCGAGTTCCTCTTGGTTCTATCGATGTGACCAAAAAGGGAGATATTTATTTAGCTCCTTTTCCGTTTTCAAAGTCTGGTATTCATATGAGTTTTCATCGTAGTGGAAAAATGCATATAAGAAACAAGTTCGGATTTGACGAACCGATAAATCTTAACATATCTGATGCCAATGAGATAGAAAACTGGTTACGAAAAAATACTTACAATCCCGACCATGGTGAGGATGTCTTATTGCTATCAGGAAGTTATGGAAACTATCAACAACACGTTTCTAACAAAAATGATTTATGTGTCAGCCTCAATAATATAACGAATGATTTTTGTCTTCATCAAGTGCCGGTTGAGATTTTGCCAAAATACTTTAAATACTTTCAAGCCTCGCCTTTAGAAACACATGTAATAATTGATGAAACGAATAATTCGATTGCATTCTACGATAAACATTTAGGAATTTGGTTAGAACTTTCGATGGAATTTAGTACTATTGAAAAACAATTTGAGACTATGCCTTTTATTAAAAACCTATGGCAACCCTTGAATAAAGCTTTCCAAATTGAAAGGGAATGTATAATAAACCAAGGAGAAATACCAAATTATCAATTTTTCCCAAAAGAGTTTGAATTTCCTAAATTAAAAATCAACAAATTTTTCTAATTTGCACTATCCTTCCTTCTCACACCTCCGTGTTTGATTTTTCAGAGCCTACAACCGCTCACAATTGCTCACAATTTTTAAGGAATTTTTGAAATATGTTCTTGTTTCTCGTTTGTAGAATTATTTTAAAATAAAGGACTTACCTAAATCTATATTACCTGTGAGTAATACATAACGGTTAAATGGATTTAATAGCACTATGGAACTTTTTAGATAATCATCAGGGAACGATTACCGCATTTGCGACAATTTTTCTTGAACAGGCTTTTCATCAGGGTTTTTTTTAAGTAAACTCTTAACATACTCCACGCAGGCATCCAGCACGTTTTCCATTTCCCCCTGCACATCCATTCCGGCAGCGCCTTCATGCCCGCCTCCTGTCCCGTTAAATTTTACGCTAATATCTTCCATCAATTTTGCAAGATTCACGCCTACATTCTGCGCTTCTCTCCTTGCGCGGGCACTCACCTTGACGATGTCATCCTGTTTTGAAGCCACAAATACAACATCAGCCCCGATTGAGATTAAACCCGAAGCAGCAGCACCGCCAAACGAACTGACCCGTGATGTGACAATAATCCAGTCGTCCACCCTTTCAATCACAGCGCGCTGGGCTGCTTTCAGGAATGCAATCCTCATAGAAACATCCTGTGGGACTGACGATAGCATATCCATTACTTCGCTGTACTCGATGCCGCTTAATTCTAATAATTCGGCTACCGCCTTGAACGAATCCGATGTCGCATGCCTGAAATTGCCTGTATCTGTGATAATGCCTGAAATCAGGGCAAATGCCGTTCGCCTCATTATCGGCGCCCCCGTTTTCATTAAAACTTCAAGAACAATCTCGGCTGTTGAACTCTTATTCCTGTGAAGATAAAATGCCGCCTTTTCATTCAAAGATGTGCTTGCATGATGGTCAATGACGGCATATGTTTTTAATGGGAATCCGTTCAATTGCGCAGGAGTGGACGTATCCACCACTACCACGAGGTCAAAATCCCCATTCGGTTCATTAACAAATTCGATATTCAACTGCCCGGCAATCTGGGACGCTACCCTGTCGCATCCTTCGATGACGCCGATTGTGCCGCCGACAGCTTCTTTTAACGCAAATGCGCTTCCCAGGGCGTCAGGGTCGGCATTCCTGTGGCATAAGTAAAGGATATTGTTGTAATCCAGCAGTTGATTAAAAAATTCCGATTCGTTTAACTCCATACCTATTGGGCGGCCGGAGTACCAATTGCCTGTTTGAGCTGCTCCTGCAGCTGCTGGAAACGCTTCTGGATGCGTTCTTCCTGACGAACGAGGGTCTGAACCCGGAGAGCCAGCGTATCTTTTTTCTCTACGAGAGCTTCCTTGGTCTTGTCACGTTCGGTTTTTATCAACAAATCGCCAATCGCCCTGTATACCACGGCATCAGCATCAAGTTTTTCAAGTTCCGAAAGTGCCAGTTCTGTTTCTTTCAAAGTTATTTCGACCTGGTTTTTCTGGACTGCAAGTGCCTGGGCCTGCTGCTGGATTTGCTGCAACTGGGCAAGCTGGTTTTGAATTTGCGGGGGTAATTCTGAACTCATTTAATTCTCCTAGTAAATCTGGTGTAGTATTGCACAACATTAACTTATAACTTGTGTATTCAAAGAGAGAGAACACATTTCATATGTTATTTTTATAAGCCGAAGCCATCCGTTAAGGGCAGCCCTCATCGATATAAGGTCATTTGCCTCCACATTCAGGATAAGCGAATTATCAAGAAGCTTGAGGGTTGTTTTTGTCCTCTGGTAATCCTCTGCAAGTTCGGGGAGCAATGCTTCATAGATTATCCCGGAAATCCTTCCGGCATCGAATTCGAATTCTGCGAGGACGAGCATGAATATCGATAAGGTTGGGTTTATATATTTACGTTTGCAGTTAAATTTTTAACCTTATCGATATTACTAGAATTGATCAAATATCCAATTGATTCATGGATTACTATTGAAATAATTATCATATCAGTACTGATTGTATTTTCTGCCTTTTTCTCGCTTTCAGAGACAGCGCTCCTTTCAGTGGGTAAGATAAGAATAAGACACCTGGCAGAAACAGGGAATAAAAATGCGAAACTGGTTTCCAGATTACTTGAAAACCCGGAACAGTTTCTTACAGCTATCCTGGTCGGCAATAATATTGTCAATATTACAGCTTCAGTTCTGGCAACCGATGCAGCATTGCGGTATTTTGAACATTCGGGGATTGCGATAGCGACAGGCGTAATGACCCTGTTTATTCTTGTATTCGGTGAAATTTTTCCAAAGACACTGGCATCGAGGAACCCTGAATATATAGCCATGCATATTGCAAACCCGATAATAATTTTTATTGATATCCTGAGGCCTGTTGTCTGGTTCTTTACAATGATTGTCAATTTCCTGATTGCGCTCACAGGAGGAAAGGAGCGGGTGAAACACCCGTTCGTTACAGAGGAATTGATAAAGATGATGGCGAAGGTTGGGGAAAAGGAGGGTACTATTGAAAAACAGGAAAGGGAGCTGATACACAGGGTCTTTGAATTTACCAATGGAAAGGCGCATGGGGTCATGACCCCGAGGGAAAAAATCGTATGCATAGAGGAATCGGAAACACTTGACAAAGCGCTTGAATTAATTAATAAGTCGGGGCATTCAAGATTGCCTGTGTACAGGGGAGATTTTGATAATATTGTGGGGATGATTTATGCAAAGGATTTCCTGAAGTTCAGGGACTATGAACTCGCCAAGATTAAGGTATTCCAGGTTCTGCGCCCGCTTCTGGTTGTGAAAGCTGGGAAGGAAATTTCCATGATTCTGAAGGAACTCCAGCAAAAGAAAATGAATATATCAGTAGTGGTGGATAATAATATGAAGGTTATCGGGCTGGTTTCTATCGAGGATATCCTGGAGGAACTGGTGGGGGAGATATATGATGAATATGATGTGGAACCCAGGCCGGAGTTAAAGACGTAGAGGTCGGGGAAGCTCCAGATTGTTGCACGCCACATAACCGGGCGCTCCGGGAATCCTGATGTCTATGCTGGGTCGGCTAGGCACAGCAAGGAGACAAAAGCAAGGGATTACAAGAAAGTGAGCTATAGTAAATCTGTTGTTTTACGGACAAAATTTTCAGCTACATCCAGTGCGTTTATGGCTTCTTCTTTACTAACAAAATTTGCCCTGTACATAATATTATTCCTGATTATCCTGTACCTGTTGAACGCCTCAACTAATTTCTCCCCGAAATATGATTTGTAGTTTTCATCTAAAAAAGCAACAGTCGCTTCATGGGAATATGGTTTGTATCCATTTGCTGCCATGAGCCCATGAACGCACTCTCTCATGATCTCATATATATCTTCGAATAAAAAGGAGGCATTATCTTCGGTAATTGACTGCGATTTTACATATTCAAGCCTTTTGGATGCTCGCATAATCATGGCTTTTGACTCACCGGGGTCTTTTTAACCCTGTCTCAAAAGGCCGGATTCGATATAAAACTTCAAAGGTTTCAATTATACCACTTCGAAGTACCCGTAAAGCACGATGCCATTTGCAAGGCTATTGATAAATTCCTCTTTTTCATTTTTTGTATTTTCAATGAGATGCAAGCTTATTTTCCTCTTCAAACAGTCTTCAAATATCTCAAGCTCTGGATATTCTTTTAGCCCTGTTATGACGACGATATCTATATCACTTTCTTTTGTATCTTCACCCTTTGAATAACTTCCGAAAAGGATTATGCATTCCGGAATCTTGTAAAAATCCACAAGTTTCGATACCAGCCCGCAGGAATGTAGAGAATAAAGATTAAGACACTTTTTTAGAGCCATGAAATTTTCATTATCATAGTTCCCGCGATAAACAACCGTGACCGCGGTGTGCTCTTTCTCTAACAGCCCTTCTTTCTCAAGTGCGCCAAGAATCTTCATCGCACCTGTTGCTGAAAGTCCCACCCTGCGAGCGACTTCTCTTAAATGAAGGCGAACAATTGGCCCATCAAAGAAAAGTCTGAGTATATGCACTTTGTTATCTTCAGTTAACATATGTTATATTTAGTTTACAACTGTTATTTATAGTTTACGAGATATGCGCGCCACCATCGCAGCATCGGGATTGATGTCCACGCCCACGGCGTGCCATCCCAGGAGCTTGTATTCCACAAGCGTGGTGCCGGAGCCCATCATCTGATCAAGCACCAAATCCCTCGGCGCAGTATAGCGCAAAATGAGGTTGCGCGGGATGTACGGCGACCAGTTGCCCCTGTAATTACCTATGTGTGTAGCCCAGTCGCCGCGGTCGGGGAAGATCCAGACTGTGGTGTTTTCCGGGGTGAATGTAGAGGGGGCGAGGTGGGAGAAGTTCTACCAAAAGAAGAGTTTATCTTGATTTTCTGGGAGTGTAACCGATTTTGTTGAAACTTCTATAATGTAGAGCAAATATTATAGGAGTTGAGACAACATGGCAAAATTATTCACAAGGGAACAGGCAAGGACCTGGCTAAGGGAAAACAATCTGA
>CABMII010000162.1 GCA_902386255.1 uncultured archaeon | reverse complement strand
GGGTTTTCCCCTGCGCGAAGCAGCGCAACTACTACGGGCTCTGTCGGTATCGGGATAATGGATGAAGTGAGACTGATGAGGAAAAGCCCGGGTAAACCATAAACCAGGAATAATTTAGATAATAATACCATTTATGAAGTTTAATTTGTTTTTTATAGTATAAATATAATCATCAAAGGTTTTATTTAGCGCTCTCTTTTGCAGCCTGACCCTTTTTCTCCTCTTCAAGTTTCTTCTGCCACTCAATGAAATTGCAATGAGGGCATCCGATTTCCCATGGTCGCTTTCCTTTATTCAGTATCTTGATGAAATAAAGCCCATGTTCTTTGCATTGCTTATCCGTCACCACAATCTGCCCGCTTTTGGGAAGTGGCAGCGTGAAATCGCATTTCGGGTAAGCTGAGCAGCCAATGAACCGCGATCCTTTTTTGGATTTCCTTATAATCAGGTCTGATGAGCATTTCTGGCACGTTCCTATTATCCTATCCTCGTATAAACCGTTCCTGAGTGACTCGCTAATGAGGTCTTTATTTTTGGACATGTCCTTGAATACTTCATCAAGCATGTCCCTGGATTCCTTAATTACGTAATCCTCTTTAATTTTCCCCTCAGATATTTCATCCATATCATGTTCGAGTTTACTCGTCATTTCGGGTTTTGTGATAGTTTCAGCATATTTCTCAAGCGCTTCTATGACAGCATAAGCAGTTTTCGTGGGCTGCAAAGGATTCCCATGGACATAAGCTCTTGAGTAAAGCTTGGAGATTATTTCATGGCGTGTGGATTTCGTCCCGAGTCCCAGGTCTTCCATTATCTTGATAAGATGACCCTGCCCGTATCTTGATGGGGGCTGCGTCTCTTTTCCCACAAGGTTCACTTCTTTTACGTTCAGTGATTGTCCTTCAGCAAGCTTCGGCAATATCCTGTCTTCAGGCACATTATAAGAATAATACCATCTCCATCCCGGCTCCACCAACCTTGCGCCGTTTGCCCCGAACTCCTCTCCGCTTATGTCCACGGTCACAGCCATGGTTTCCCACAGCGTCTCTCCTGCAAACGTTGCAAAAAAACGCCTGACTACGAGTTCGTATATCTTCCATTCATCCTCCTTCAGGTCGCTCCTCTTAACAGGCGTTGCGGGATGGATAGGAGGATGGTCGGTGGTCTCTTTTTTGCCTCTGGTAGGCGTGAGCTTTCCTGCGAGGAGCTTCTGTGCATATTCGCGAAATTCCGTGCTAAGGAATGATTCAATGATGCCCCTGGTGTCAAGGGTTTCTGGATAAACAGTATTATCGGTACGCGGATATGAGATAAAGCCGTTGACATACAAATATTCAGCTATCCTCATTGCGTTAGCAGCCGAAATGCCGATTGCGCTGGCAGCTCTCAGGAATTCTGTTGTGTTAAATGGCGTGGGCGGTTTTTCGCTTCGTTTGCCGAGAACAATGCTTTTTACTGTGCCTGTTTTACCGAGTTTTGCCTGGATTGCTTCTGCCTCGGCTTTGTCTAAAAATCTTCCCTTTTTGTGCTGGGCTTCAAATTCGCCGCCGTTCACCAGCGTCGCGTATAGCTCCCAGTAGGGCACAGGTACGAAAGCTTCGCGTTCTTTTTCCCGGTTAACAAGGATGGCAAGCGTGGGCGATTGTACCCTGCCCACGGAAAGGAACTTATCACCGAGGCGGCCTGAACTCAGAGATACAAAGCGGGTGAGAACCGAACCCCACACAAGGTCTATGACCTGCCTGGATTCTCCAGCCGCTGCAAGATTAAAATCAACTTTTGTAGGAGTTGCAAAGGCTTTTGTTATCTCTGCCGGCGTTATGGTGCTGTAATGCACGCGGTCAGCGGGAATATCGGGGTTTACTTTTTTAATTACGTTCAAGGCTTCCACGCCGATTAGCTCTCCTTCCCTGTCGTAGTCAGTGGCAACGGTGAGATGTTTTGCTTCTTTTCCGAGTTTTCGAAGTGCTGTGACTATGTTCGCATGAGTGGGGGTTGTCAGGACATCAGCCTTGATGAGTTCTTTCAAGTCGGTCTTTTGCCAGTTGTTATAGTCTTTCGGGAAATCCACTTCCACTATATGCCCTGAAAGACCGATGACGGTCTTGCCGTCGAATTTATACGTATCGACACCGTTCACACGCTCTCTTTCCGGCTTCTTTTCAGCAAGTATAGCCGCTATTCTCTTTGCAGTGTCATGCTTTTCTGTTATGATTAAATGCATCGTACCTCAGAATCGTCTGGATTAGAATATACCTTGCTTAAATAGGTTTGGTTGCAAAATGCCCAAATTAAGACCTGGGAAATCTTTATACTATTGTAATATAATCTATTATATGTAAGTAAAACTTACATATGAAATAAACCAACAAAAGGTGAAAAATATGAACGCGAAAACAATTGTGGCGATAGTAGTCATCCTGGCTGTGCTGGGAGCTGGATATGCAGTCGCAAGACCAGAGAGCGGCTTCTGGAACGGCATGATGGGAGGCTACGGAAATGGAATGATGGATAACTTTGGGCACACGAATGGCATGATGGCAAATGGTGGAATGATGGGGGGCTATGGCGGCATGATGGGTTACGGAACTGGTTACATTAGAGGCACGACGGGAAACGGCAACGGCACCGGTTACTGCGGCGCTGGCACAGGTATTGGGGCAAATGCAGCCCCAATAACCATAGAGAAGGCAAAGGAATCTGTAGGGCAGTATCTTACAGCTACTGGGAATAACGACCTCCAGATTGCGGAGGTTATGGAATTTAACAACAACTTCTATGCCGGGGTCAGGGAAAAAAGCACTGGCAAATATGCTTTTGAACTGCTGGTCAATAAATATACAGGCTCCGTATTTCCCGAAATGGGACCCAACATGATGTGGAATACAAAATACGGATACATGGGCTGGAATGCGCAATCGCAGGCAACGGTAACAAAGGAACAGGCTCTTGGGATTGCACAGGACTACCTCGACAGGGCGTTTCCCGGTACCAAAACCGGAGATGTCGATGATTTCTATGGCTATTACACAATAGAAGTTACAAAGGACGGCAGTATATACGGAATGCTAAGTGTCAGCAGCAACACAGGCGCGGTATGGTACCATTCATGGCACGGGGCTTTTGTAAAAATACTGGAAACTTGAGTAAACTTCCGGCATCCCTTTTATTTTAAATATTTTAAGATTCTTTTAGTAAAATGGTGAAAAGGTGGATAAAAAATCCCTGGCGCAAATACTTGACGCACTTGGCAATGAGCATAGCCTCGCTATAATGGCAGTACTGGCGAATGGTGAATGTTATGTTTCCGAGCTTGCCAAGATGATAGGCATTTCGCGCCCGCTTCTTTACCTGCACCTCAAAAAACTTGAGAATGCGGGTCTTGTGGAAAGCGAGATACGGCATTTTGAAGAGCCGCCTTATACCAAGAAATTTTACAAAGCAAAGAATTTTGAATTAATACTGTCATTGAGTAGAATTAAGGAGATCGTTCAATAGGAGGAAAGATTATGCAAACAATGATGGATTTGATGTTCGGTTCTGCTGCGCAGGGGCCGATATACGCTCTTATAATAGTGGTGACCATTCTTGGTCTTATTTCGCTCTATTTGAGTTATATGATTCTGTCTGAAATCAAGGAAATGAACCGCGCCCTTGAAAGAGTAAGAAAAGTTCTTGAATCGGTAGAGTGAGGAGAAATGCTGCCCCCGGCTGAAAAAGAGCATCTAAAAAAACACTTTGAAGAAATGGTTGGAGACGTGGAGCTTATCGTTTTCACGCAGGAGCTTGAGTGCCAGTTCTGCAAGGAAACGAGGGAGCTCGTGCTCGAGCTTGGAGCATTGTCACCGAAAATAAAACCGAAAATCTATGATTTCGTTTTAAATGGCGATGAAGACATAAAATACAATATTAAAAAAATCCCTGCCATTGCAATTGTGGGAAGCTCGGATTACGGCATAAGGTATTATGGCGTTCCCGCAGGATATGAATTATCAGTTCTTGTCGCAGGCGTAATAGAAGTTTCAAAAGGCGTCACCTCTTTACCTGATACTGTCAAGAAAAGACTGGCTGAGATAAAAAAGCCGGTTCACATACAGGTGTTTGTATCGCCAACATGTCCTTATTGCCCGGCGGCGGCAAGGACAGCGTACCAGTTAGCCATCGAAAGTGAGTTCATTAGGGCGGATGTTATCGAGATGACCGAATTCCCGCATCTTGTCCAGAGATATGGTATTATGGGCACCCCCCACATTATCATCAATGAGGATACGTCCTTTGTAGGGGCCCAGCCGCCAGAGGTATTTCTTGAGCAGATAGGCATTGCACTGCGCCGGGACTTCAATCCGATGTACTCATGAAGAGATTTTTCTAGCCCGGATAATGAACTCATCCGCAAAAAGATTCTTCCACAGCACCGCAATCTTGTACCACAAGAAATTCAGTTTTTCCTTGAAAATATAGATGCTTGGCGTAACATCCAGCCATACTATATTATATCCGGATTCCAGCGCAAGCTTTTTTGCAGAATTAAGATTGTAAAACCTCAGATGCGTCTTGTCAAACACACCGCTATTTTCATATTCAAATTTACCAAAAAAAATAGTCATTCTCGAATACCAGTTGACTATATTCGGAACAGAGTAAATTATGGAACCACCAACTTTCAGGTATTTTTTAAGTTTCATTAAAATTCCAGATGGGTCTCTCAGGTGTTCGAGGACATTTCCAAGAATGATATAATCGAAAAAATCATATTCATATGGCAATTCTGCGGTTTCGATATCCAAATTCAAGACTTCCACGCATTTGTTCTTTGATATGACTGCAAGGTTGTGCTGTTTCTCAATACAATAAACCCGACATTTTTTCCTGATTGAAAGAAGATTGGCAAGAATACCTGATCCGGAGCCTATTTCCAATACTTTTGAGCCGCTTACTATCTGTTTAAAGATTTTCAAACGAGAGGTATAAGTATCGATATACATAACAGATTATAATAAATTTATATTATATATTGACATAATTTTTAACTATTAACCCATAAAACAATCTGACAGCCACAGTATATAACTTTATTCCAGTATTACTCATCTTTTCTGAATATTACAGACTTAAAATGGGGCCCTCTCCAGTATACCATTTTTTCGATGTTGATCTGTACAATCACATCGTTTTCCCCGAGCGGTTTATTCTCTATTACTTTCTCATATTTGCTTTTAAATTCCATGTAGATGTCATAGTATAATTGCAGCGTTTCTTCGGAAAGGAAATAGATAGGCGCTTTTTCGGTTATCGTGGCTGTGCCCTGCGCCATCACCCCTTCGTTATTGAAAGGGTTTACCGGGTCCCTTATATCGACAGTTATGCTGACGTTCGGATTTTCAGTTATGTTCTTGATTTTTTTTGATTTATCGTTGGTAATAAAGAATATTTTCTGGGAATGTTCGTCATATACGAAAAATACTGGTGTCAGATGCGGCTGGTCGTTCCTGTCGCTTGTACAGACATAACCGAAATAATTCCCGTATAATATGTTTCGCATCTCAACAGGGATTTTCATGTCACACCGGCACGCTGATTTGTTTTGCTCCTCTCCAGTAAATTATCTTGGCAGGTTTCACTTCCACAAGTATCCTCGATATGATTGGAGTCAACTGCCACGCTTTTGGCAATTCGGAAGTGGAATATTTTCTTGTATATTCAGGATATTTTTTTATGAAAAGATGAAGAGTGGAAAGCATATTAATGAGCCGCAACGGTACATCAAAGACGCCGTAGATTTTGGTTTCACCTGTGAATAAGACTGCCTTGTTTTCGTATATGTTGCTCATATCCCTTTTATCTATTAAAAAAGCGACTTTTTTATTTTTTCTCAATGTTTTCAATTTTTTTGCTTCTTTGGATGTATTGAAAAAAATCTTCTGCCCGTCAAAAACATAAACCACCGGCGTAACGTGGGTAATCCCGCGGAGGGATGTCCCGATATAAGCGAAACTTGATTCATTTACAAGATTATAAATATCGGGCGGAAGCCATGGCACTTTTGATACGATATACGCCGAAATCACCGAAATCAGCGTTATGAATACCATAAAAATGAATATAATCGTGATAAGAAAATTATCTGACTTGAAAAGGGGTATCAGGAGAAGTGAGATTATCCCGAAGAATGCATTATTGATATCCAGCCTTCGCAGTGACCGCAGTTCAGTATAGGGAGTATGTTCAAGCTCCGTCCTTTTCTCGGCGATTTTTTTGAGCCGAAGTGACCTCCAGAGCGCGAGGACTGATGTCCATATCCCGAGACCCATCCTGTAGCATATGTCCCAGATGAGCAGGCTTACAAATAGCAATAATATAATATGCGGGTTTTTGCCGAGCCAGTTTTCCAATAAATCCGGGCCGAAATAGAAAAGGTACAGCATAAACGGGATGAAAATGGCAATTCCTGGTATCGCTTCGTAATGGTTCCTGTGGAAAAGTATTCCTTTATACCTCTCGAGCAATTCATTTTCATCTTTGCTTAACGGCGCCCTGAATTTGCGCAAAGTGGGCCCGAGCTGCAGGATGAGAAGGCTCCAGGATACTGCTACAAGGATAGCAAGAGAGCCATAGAGCAGGGAAACAGTTTTCAGATTAAAGATGAATCCGAGTGTCAATCCGATAACAAGGAGAAAGAATAATTGGAGAAGGATGCTGTACTGGTAAGAAACCAGTGAAAAAGGAGGTATCCTGCCTACGATTTCTTCGTATATCCATTTCATCTCCTTTTTTGTTGTATTATCCATACAAGAACTTAAAATGTAATGCATGAATAATAAACTTCTCCTATAAATCGCTATCAGAGAACAAATCGATAATGTTATTTATGACAAATACAATTGTTAGTTCCGGTGAAGGTATGAAAAACTTTAAATTAATCTCAATTATCCTTATAATATTATCATTGGCTTTTTTAGGGTGCGTTAATGCGCCTGTAGCCACTCCCACCCCAACAGCCACGCCAACGGCAACCGAAACCGTAAAACCAACGGTGGTTCCGACAACTCCCGCTCCCACACCCACGCCGGTACTCAGGGTACCTTTAACTTACAAATCGTTTGTTGACCAGGATTATGGATTCAAAAGGGTAATTGAAATCAATTATCGACCATTTGTGTACCAGAATCTTACACTCAACATCTCTGCCGGTGATAGCATCATATGGGCAAACGATGCAAATCCGGATGAAAAGCTCACGATTATCAGTGAACAGGGGTTATGGAATAATACAAGCGCCATTTTGAGATGGAACTATCAATATTTCAATTATACATTCACCCAGCCAGGTACCTATGGTGTGTATATTAAAGAATATCCCCGCTTAAAGCACCAGAGAATAATTGTGAATCCATAAAATTGCAATTAAAAATTAGTCACGAAGAATCATTAAGATTAAATCGCAATATTTAAGCTTATATGGTAGGAAGAATACTTCCTTACAAAACCATTTTAGTATCGAATATAAGTCAAAAGAACTAGAATTACTGCATCAGCAGTAAACAGTATCTACATTTAGGAGGCGGTTTTATACACAAGGAAGAATTGATTCAGCTACATACCCTGATGGTGCAAATGAAGAAGTTTTTTGAGGAAAACGGAAAAGGTGAATTTTCCCATTATCAGGCTCTCCAGATAAGCCCCATACATGTGCATCGCAGCAAAGCCGAACACAAACATGCAATATTCATCCTCGGTAAAGAAATTGCATCAATAATGGCACACGATGAATTCTCAGGAGCCGGAAGGACTTCGGTGCGGATGCAGGAACTGGCGAACCGTGCCGGGGAAGAAATGTTGCACTAAAAACGTCTTTTTCTTTTTTTGTTCAGAACATTTCGAAGCATATATTAGGTACTACAGTAAAAAGTGATTTATTTGATGACCCTTTTAAAAATGAGGAAATTATTCGGTTCATCAAAGTGAGGGATATCAATGGAACTCAATGGAGTAGAGATAGAAGATACATTCGCGGAAGCATTTCCGATAAAAATAGCAAGAATATTGATTACAGGAGCGTCTAAGAAATGGGCCCTTGTGGCTGCACAGGAAGCAACCGGTTTTGGGACTTCAGTTATAATGTGCCCGGCAGAGGCAGGTGTTGAAAAAGTGGTTAACGGTGATGAAACCCCCGACGGAAGACCTGGGGCATATATCCAGATTTGCACATTTGGTTTTAAAGCTCTTGAGGAGCAGTTGTTAAAACGCCTCGGCCAGTGCGTCCTTACAGCGCCCACGGCTGCCATGTGGAACGGGCTTCCCAAAGCCGAGAAACAATTCGATACGGGATTCAAGCTCAAGTTCTTCGGGGACGGATTTGAATCTGAGACCAATATCGATGGGAGAAAGGCATATAAAATACCAATGATGCAGGGCGATTTCGTTGCTGAGCATAGCATTGGTGCGCAGGACGGCATTGCAGGCGGGAATTTCTTCATAATGGCAGAAAATCAGATGGCAGCGCTTGCAGCGGCTGAGAATGCGGTGGATGCCATTGCCCAGCAGGATGGGACAATCACTCCTTTCCCCGGTGGAATAGTGGCAAGCGGCTCGAAAGTGGGCTTTACAAATTATAAATTCATGAAAGCAACAACGAACGAGAAATACTGTCCTTCAATCAAAGCTAAAATCAAAGATACGAAGGTGCCTGCTGATGTGAATGCCATATACGAAATCGTGATTAACGGCTTGAGTGTGGAAGCTATCAGCAAATCCATGAAAGCAGGTATTGAAGCTGCGGTGAAAATCCCGGGTGTTAAGAAAATAAGCGCCGGCAATTATGGCGGCACGCTGGGACCGTATAAGTTCAACCTGAAAGAGCTTTTTTAAAAAATAGGGGTTAAATCCCCTTTTTATTTTTATTGTAGTCTTTGATAGTCAAAATTTGAAAAAAGTCTTATATCAAAAAAGACATTCATTTAGTGGTGAGTTATTTTGAAAGATATAGTTGAAGTAATCAAAACAAGGCGCTGTGTACGTGAATTTTCCGAAAAACAGGTTCCTGACGAGGAGATAGAGTTCCTTATCGATTACGCCAGGTATGCTCCATCAGGTTTTAATATGCAGCCGTGGAGCTTCCTTGTGGTAAAAAACAAAGAAGTCATGCGGAAAATCTCAGAGCACGGTAAGAAATCCATGATTCCCATGCTTGAACCAATGAAAGACACATCCCCGAAAGCCAGGGACTTCCTCGTCTTCCTCAAAACAAAAGGCACGGATATGTTCTATAATGCGCCTGTCCTGGTGATAATTCTCGGGAATAAAAATGCCCCTACTGTCGATTACGATTGTGCCATGGCAGCCCAGACTATGATGCTTGCTGCCCAATCAAAAGGCATAGGAAGCTGCTGGATTGGAGGCGTGCAGCCCGCGCTCATGGATGAAAGTTTCCTGAAAGAACTCGGAGCGCCTGCGGGCTATAAAGCAATTGCGCCGTTGATATTCGGGTATCCGAAAGGAAAAACCGAGATGCCAGGAAGAGCTGAGCCTGAAGTTGTCTGGTTAAGGTAAAGATTTCATTTTTTTGCGCTTTGCGACATCTGCGTCTTTGCGGTGAATTAACTCCCATCTGATTTTTTCTTTTTCAGCCCGTTCACATACTCATGGGCGAGCCTTGTCGGCTCAGGCAGTTTGTGCCCGCGAAGACACGCTTTCACGATTGAAAGAGAACTATCAAGTGAAACCCTGTGGCCCGGGGCCACCACTATCGGCCTGCTTCGTTTGCTGGATTTAAGGAGCCATCCGACATTTTTATCTTCAAAGATTAGCGGATTTGCCTCGCCAACCTCCACGGGCTCTTTGCCCTCGCCGCAAAGAATCCTCTTCGTTATTCCGATAGTGGGCACATCAAGCGCCACGCCGACATGCGTGGCAATCCCGGCGCTGCGGGGATGATTGATGCCCGCGCCATCCACCATCAATATATCCGGATAGTTTTTCAATTTTTCAAAAGCGCTTACTATTGCGGGTCCTTCACGGAAGCTCAGGAATGTGGGTATGTAGGGATAATTCACGGGCCGGATGGAATGGACGCACTCTACGACGTCAAGCGAATCATATTTCAAAACTACGATGCCTGAGATGATTCTATCATCCATGAATGACTGGTCAACGCCCGCGATTAACCGAAGCTTGCCGAAGTCATCTTCAACAACAGTTTTTTCGGCGACAAGTTTCTGAACTGCTATGAGATTTTCTCTTGCTGTATCTGAGGGAAAGAAATCAGAAATGTCTTCCATAGTTCTCAATTAATGTTGTTTTTCTTTCATAATAAACTGCGATGAACCAATAAGCAAACTTCAATACGGATTATTCACAAAACATGTTTCATGGGTAAAGTGGAAACATTATGCTCTAATTTTCCCCTGTACAGCGAAGACCTGGAGATAGATATAAAAAAGCCGTCGGGAAGGTTCAGGTGGTTCCTGGCTTCCACCCTTTTCGGGGCAAGGATAAGCGAGAAGATAGCGATGAAAACCTACAGGGCATTTGAGAAATATGGTGTCCTGAGCCCCGAAAAAATCCTGGATGCAGGCTGGGATGAGCTTGTGAGGATACTGGATGAAGGCGGGTATGTGAGATACGATTTTTCCACGGCAACGAAACTGCTGAATATAATGAAGGAACTCAAGGAAAAATACGGTTCGCTGGAAGAGCTGTATGCTCATTCGGGTAACACTGAAGAGCTGAAAAGTAAGTTGATGGGATTTAAAGGGATTGGCGAGGTTACGTCCCAGATTTTCCTGAGGGAGTTAAGAGGTGTGTGGAAGATAGATGTGCCTGTGTCCGGTAAAGCCGCTGAAATGGCAGAAAGGATGAACATTAATCTTGAGGAGTTCGAGGGCGAGAAACTGACGAGAGTGGAGGATGCGCTTGTGAAATTTTATTTGAGGTATGGGAAGAAGGGGAAGCGGATGGACAGTTTGTCGCAGGATATTCTGACCGGAGTTTATAAGAAATCATCAAAATCAAATAGCAGCGCTAAGTAAACTGTGGGTCTAACAAAATCTTTATTCAGTTGGGAATGAATGTTCCAAGCTGAAGTTTGCCAAAAATTTCCGCC
>CABMII010000161.1 GCA_902386255.1 uncultured archaeon | reverse complement strand
TTAACGGGATCGTGTCCCAAAATACGAACAGCCTTCACTGCCCATATCAGGAATAAGAGAAACTACAACAGTAATGAGGTTTTTCATGCTTCATGCATGAGCATTCGATCATGAACGTTTGTTTAAAATAGCGATTTGTTATGAACAATTGGACAGGATTAACAGGATTTACAGGATGATTTTATACACAATCCTGTTTATCCTGTTATCCCGTCTGAAATAATTCATTTGCTCTGAAATGTGACAATGTCAAGTTAGATAATTCCTACATTTTTTTAATGTAAAAATACTTTCATGTTGCTTTCAAAAAATATATAAGTAGAGTAGTTGTTTAAAAAACAGGGAACTGCTGATAACGGCAAATTGGTCCAAATTTATGATTAAAGAAAAGAGCGAGGATGAACAGAAATATTTTATTAAAGAACTTACTAAATATTTTGTAGACTTTCTTGAAACCGATTTTCATAAAAGAAAAAATCCAAAAAGAAGCATAAAGATTCGCAATGAAGACAATCTTCTTGTTGGTTTAAATACTAACAAGTATCCAGATTTCAATAACCTCATATGGAAGTTAATTAATCACGGATTTAATAAAGATATTTTAAACACAATACATAAAAGTGCTTATAAAATAAATATTCCCAAAAACCAACTTTTAGACATAATTAAAATTCAGACGGATCAAATATCAACAAAACATATCAATAATATTATCATTAAAGCAAGCGAGACAATTGAAAAAACATCTATTTTACACCAAAAACAATTTAATAAAGCTCTTTCTGTTTCTCTGGAAGAAGTATCCACGATTATTAAAGATGATTTAGTCATACCATTTATTACAAATCTTAAAAAACCATTAGATAATTTAAGTTTAGGGGACGAAAACAGTATTTACTTAATGGAAGAGGAGCTAACAGCCGTTTTAGTCAAAACAATAGAGAATAAAATATCAGAAATATTAAAATTAATCTCAAAAGAAAAAGTTGATATAAATAAACAACTAAAAACCGTTTTAGATATTAAGGATATAAAAAATAGTATAGTCACATTTTTTGAAAATTATAAGGCATTGGATTTATTTGCTGAAATATTTGAGATGGAGCGAAATAGAAATATTTTGGATAAACAAGAATTTTATCTTTATTTTTTTGATATTGCATACAAGAAGGTAAAATATCCTATTTTTTACATTCCTTTTAATATAGAAATGCAAACTGATTTTTTGTTAATTAACTTTGACTCACAGGTTTATATAAATAAAAAAGCTTTGGAATATATTGCCCAGGAATATAATCAGGAAACAGGCAAAAAAGGTAGTTTAAAAACCATCTCTGATAGAATAATTTATCTCGCACAACACGAAAATGATTTTGGTATTCTTTTAAATAATATTCTTAGTGAAATTATCAATTTCTTTGAACTTGATAAAAAAATCGATGTCAATAATCCTGACATGCAAGTCTCAAAAAATTTATGGACGAAAGTATCTAATTCTTGTTACATAAATATATTTGATAAATCGGATGAAGCACTTCTAAATGATTATGAGGAAATACTCCAGCTTTTGGAGTCCGAAGATAACACACTGGCTAATGCCTTTAATAAATTAATTGATGATTTCATACATAAAGAGCCTGAGCCATTTAATCCAGTAGTTGAAGATGAATGGGATAATATGAGCATAAGTGATAGGTTAGTTTGTTCGAGTCCTATCCCGCTTAACAGCGAACAACTACAAATTCTATCCGCGATTAAAAAAGAAAATTGTAAATATATTACTGTTCAAGGACCGCCTGGAACAGGTAAAAGTCATACTATTACCGCAATTGTTTTTGATGCAATTTTGAAAAATCAATCTGTGCTTGTTTTATCTGATAAAAAAGAAGCCTTGGATGTAGTCGAGGATAAAATAACTGAAACGATGAATAAGGTAAGAAATGATAAAAATTTTCAAAATCCAATACTGCGCTTAGGTAAAACAGGTAACACATACAGTCAGATATTATCACCAAAAGCAGTAGACAATATAAACATTCACTATAGAGCTATCAAAAAGGATTACGAAACACTTGAACAGAATATTCAAAAATCTAAGAATACTTTAAAAGAAGATTTGGAGGCTGAAATTCTTGCGTATAGTGAGATTAATATCGAAGAAATTTATGAATTATTCGAATTAGAATCTTATTATGAGACACATGAATATATAGTTGATATCGAAGAAGTTATAAAAATACCCGAATCATCAATAGAGCTTGAAGAATTTCGTAAAATTCTTAAATCTTCTAAAGATAATTTAGTTAATTGCCGTAGAGATACAGATAACCATGATGAACTTCTTAGAGTGCTTAATTTTTCAGTTGATGATTTTGATGATTTAACATGTTTTCAAGAAATTCTCCCGCTTAAAAATGTTTTACCATCTCTATTAGCTCATATTCAGAATTTAAAGGATACTTATATAGAAAAAATTGAATTAATCCATAATTTTGATAGTTTTTCTGATGGTCAATTAATTAAATTAAATGAATTCATAAAAGAATATGAAAATTCAAAAACTTGGCTATTTGGCTATTTCTTTAAGGGAGACGCACTTAAAAAATTAGATACAGATTTCAAAAAAACATTCTTAAATTCCAAATTTGAACAACCCCATAAAAACATAAACGAGTTAAAAGCAATATATGAGATTTATAACTCCATAATTAACCTTAAAAAACAATCATATCCTCCCCTAAAATTCGACTATCTTTATGTTACTCATAAACTATTACAGAACGAAAGTACTATCATTTCACTTCAAAAGATAATTAAATTCAGCGAGGATATTAATTTCTTAAAAAATAATTTAGAAAAGTATCCTAATACTTTTGCAAAGATCAATCTCAATCTATCTTCGTTGGAAACATTTCATGATAATCTTTTAATAAAAATGACTGATTCGGATTTCAATAGGTTAATTCGATATATAAATATTAAACAAAAAATTATAAAAAATTTTGCAAATCTTCCGACATTAAATTATGCTGAACAAAAGCAAAATATCGAAGATTTAGTTACTTCACAAATGACATATTTGTTAGATGGAACATTAATCAATTTTTATCAATACAACAAGAATACAGCAAAAACATTGAGAGAGATTATAAGAAGTAAGCAAAAATTTCCAAAAGATGAGTTTGCAAAGCTTAAAAATGCCTTCCCTTGTATATTAGCAGGCATCAGGGATTATGCTGAGTATATACCATTAGAGCCAGAAATATTTGATTTAGTAATCATCGATGAAGCCTCGCAAGTTAGCATTGCCCAAGCTTTTCCGGCTTTGTTGCGTGCCAAAAAAATAGTTATTTTGGGAGATAAGAAACAGTTTAGTAATGTTAAATCAGCTCAGGCTCGCTCTGACACAAACAGAGAATATCGGAATAATTTAAAGGATGTTTTTAAAAAACATGTATCGGAGGAAACAATAAAATTAGTAAAGCTCGAAAAATTCGATATTAAGACATCAATTTTAGAATTTTTTGAATCTATTCATAATTATAACACTCAACTTTCAAAATACTTTAGAGGATACAAAGAGATAATCTCTTACTCTAATAAAAATTTTTATCAGGATAGTTTACAGGTGATGAAAATAAGAGGCAAGGCAATAGATGAAGTGATTAAATTTTCATATATTAAGCATGATGGAAAAGCTGAAATGTCCCCCAATACAAATGTGCCAGAAATAGAATATATTATCACGAAGCTAAAAGAATTCAAAGATAAAAATAGCAATTTGAGTGTAGGTATTATTACTCCTCACACAAACCAGCAAAAATTAATTGTTGAAATGATACATAAACTACCCGAAAAAGATTATTATTTTGATAAGTTGCACTTAAAAATAATGACTTTTGATACATGCCAAGGAGAAGAACGGGACATAATTTTATACTCAATGGTTGCAACGATTGAATCGGATCAATTATGGGGAGTATTTATTAAAGATTTGAAAAGTGTTGATATCGAAGAAGATGGGCAAATAAAAGCTCAAAGATTAAATGTTGGATTCAGTCGGGCTAAGGAATGTATGCATTTTATTTTGAGTAAACCTATTGATAAATACACAGGTTCTATAGGTGAAGCATTAAGGAATTATTATTATGTTTTAGAAGAAGCTAAAAAGGAAAAAGGTATATCCCAGGTTGATCAAAAATCTAAGATGGAACCAGAAGTTTTGAACTGGTTTTATCAAACAGATTTTTGGAAAAAATATAAAGATCACATAGAATTTAATCCGCAATTTGAAATTGGAAAATATTTAAGACAGCTCGATAAAACCTACAATCATCCAAATTATAAAGTTGATTTTTTATTGATATATGAAGATGAAACCCATCGAGAGCATAAGATTATTATTGAATATGATGGCTTCAGAGAACATTTTAAAGAAGCTGATGAAATAAACAAATTTAATCATCAAGATTATTATTCGGATGAGGATATATATAGACAAAAAGTGCTTGAAAGTTACAGCTATAAGTTTTTAAGAATAAATAAATTCAATATTGGCACTAATCCAATTTTAACACTTGATGAAAGAATTAGGAAACTAATAAAAAACGAAAATAAAAGCAATGAACTGCTGAATAAATTTCATAATAGGATAGAGGGACTTCAAAATGGAGAACTGAAAGAGTGTCCCAAATGTAAAGAAATAAGAAACTACGATGATTTTAGAGATATCTCTTTGCTCAGTGGATATGGTAGGTTTTGCAGATACTGTAAAGGTATTACAAATACTGATATTGCCAAATCTGCAAAAAGCGATAAAATTATTGATTCGAGTGGTAGTAAAATTTGCCCAAGATGTAGTTCAAAAATGATTCTACGAAATGGTAGATATGGTAAATTTTATGGATGTTCAAAATTCCCTTACTGCAAAGGTACTATATCGTATCAACAATAAAAATAAATATATACTACAATGGAGACAAACTCATGAAAGTAATCGCAATAACAGGCAAGGGGGGAACAGGAAAAACAGCAGTAGCCGGGATGCTGATAAAATACCTGTCATCAGGCAAAAAAACGCTACTTGCCATCGATGCAGACCCGGATTCCAACCTCCCCGATGTGCTTGGTGTCAGGGTCGAAAAGACAATCGGAGACATGCGGGAGTTCATGCTGGCAGAGCGTGATAAGATGGCTCCTGATACCAATAAGGAGAGGGTGCTTGAATCAAAGGTCTACGAGGTTCTCACAGAGATGCCGCATTATGACCTGCTGGTGATGGGGCGGCCTGAGGGGGCGGGATGCTACTGCTTTGCAAATAACCTCCTTCGCGGGATTATGGACAGGATTCTTAAGAACTATGACCTGACGATAATCGACACCGCGGCCGGGCTTGAGCACCTGTCGCGACGTATAATCCGCGATGTGGATGAACTGCTCGTGGTCACGGACGGGTCGCGCCGGGGCCTGCAGACGGCAGAGCGGATACGGGAATTGGCAAAGTCGCTGAATTTGAATATAAAGAAGATGCATGTGATAGCGAACAAGGTCACACCCGATAACCGAGCAAGAATTGAGGAATATGCGAGGGAGTTGAAGATGGACCTTGTGGGAGTTGTGCCTTTTGATGAGATGCTTGCTGGATTTGATCTTGAGGGGAGACCGCTTTCGGAATTGCCAGAGGATTCGGCGGCGTTCCTGGGGGTCGTAGAGGTTGCGAAGAGAATGGGGTTGTAGTTAAAAAAATCACCGCAAAAGGCGCAAAGAACGCAAAGCATGGCAAGATTAATCTATGTAAACGATACCTATTTAATGTCTAAATGCCATCTTTAAATGTTGATATCAAATGTCCGAAGTAAAATACATCCAGAGCGAACTTGACATGCATATATATTCCGAGTTAAAAAAAACCGCGGAAAAGAAAGGTATTTCCATAAAAGAAGCGATAAGGGAAGCTGTATCGGAATGGGTTAGAGATAAATCAGGGTTTGATAAAAAAGACCCTTTTTTCAGGATGCATACTTTCCGGGCATCAAAGGACTTATCAGAAAAGCATGATGAAATCTACAACGAGGACTGAACATGCTTTTCGTCGATACATCGGCTTTTCTTGCGCTTGTAAATGAAAAGGATAAT
This sequence comes from uncultured archaeon, assembly GCA_902386255.1. Classification (GTDB taxonomy): domain Archaea; phylum Halobacteriota; class Methanosarcinia; order Methanosarcinales; family Methanoperedenaceae; genus Methanoperedens. Next base: position 77,961 of record CABMII010000161.1, on the reverse strand, counting down.
AATCATCTCGCTGCGGCCAGCTTTCTTGAAGAAATTAAGAATGGAAAAGTAAGGATAAAGAAAATCATTACTTCAGATTATATAATAGATGAGACTCTGACAAGAATACGCTACGCTATGGGACACAAGGAAGCCGTTTATTGGGGACAGGATATCCTTTCATCAAAAGTAATTGAGAAGGTCGATGTGGGACGAGAATTATTTGAGCCTGCATGGGAACTTTTTAAAACCTACGAAGATAAAAAACTAAGTTTTACAGATTGCACAAGTTTTGCTATAATGAAGAAACGTGGAATAGAGAAGGTTTTTTCATTTGACGATGATTTTGAAAGAGTGGGATTCAAGCTTTTGCCATAATTATTGATCAAACAACCACAGTTTTCACAGTTTGCGTCTCCTGCACGTTATTATTGACAATAAGCTGAATCGTAATCGAATAATCTCCTGCCGGTCTTATCCCGCTCACTTTCTCAGGAATCGTTACACTCACGGGAATCTCAACAGAATTCCCCTGTTTTAGCTCATAATCAAAGTCGCTTGTAAACTCTTTTTTCGAAATGTCACCCATCCATTCAAATTTGTGGTTCACAGCAAGCGTCTTTATGGAAAACTGTTTTACAGGAACAGTTCCCGTATTCAGGAGGTATATCCTTGCATTTACGGTATCCCCGGCGCGATAGCTTCCTGCGATATCAATCCTTGTTATCTTGATCCTCGTCACAGTTTCAAGATTGAAACTCCCGCTTCCGATATCCTTTCCATGAAAAGCCGCTTTCCAGGTATGAGCGCCGGCAGCAAGACCGGAAACTGTCATTTTCCTGCATTCCGGAATTGTACCCATTTCTTTCCCATCCAGAGTAACTGAAACACCATCTATGTAATAAGTTGCATCATTGAATTTTGTCATGAAAACGCGTTCGTTGCTCATGCTCCCGGTTACGGCTTCGGCCAGAATGCCCTCGGTTGAGTTCACGACAATAATCCTGGCTTCATCCTGCAGGGAATCATTGCCAGATACTGCTTTTACGACAATCGTATTATCACTGGGCGCAAAAGTATAAACAAGATTCCTCTCCGTACCTACGGTTTTATTAGTGATTGACCACTCGAATTTCGCAGTACGAAAACTTGTAGAGGCCGCCAGGTGGACTCCCATATCCTTCCAGACAACCCTGCTGCACCCGATGCTCACGCTCGGTTTGAATACGTACTTTGAAGGTGCGTTCGCGACAGAAGTAGCATTCACCGCAGTTCCTGGAGCAGTGTACATGTTCCATAAACCGTAGGCGACAGCTATTTCAATAATAAAGATAAGAATCAGGATGACCTTTTTTTTCGTTAATTTTTTCGGGTCAAACCACAAATTCAATACCTCTTAAAAAAGGAAATAAAAATCTATTTCCTTAAACTTATCTCTCTTAAAATCTCTTCCCTTGATACCCTTCCCACAAACACAACTTCTCCATCAATCGCCACGGTGGGAACAGACATTATACCCAGTTCAGAGGCGCGGCGCTGCCCTTCAGGATAGGATATGTTGATTTCCTTGAATTTCATGGTTTTGGGAATCGTCTCAATTAAAAGAGCCCTGAGCGTATGGCAATTTGAGCAGGTGTCCGAATAATAAAGTTCAACAGTTGTCATTGGTATCACTTTTATACTTTGTAAATAAACCAGTTATCTTTGAGGCAAGTTTTGCTTTAATACACTATTTTCGGATAAAGATTTTCATTTCAGTGCAGCATATGGTATTTTGAATTCAAATGGGGTCGCTGAGATTTGAACTCAGGTCTCATGCACCCCAAGCATGAAGGATGGACCAGGCTACCCTACGACCCCGTAGAGTAAGCCTAAGATACCTTCTCAGTATTTTATCCTTTCTGATTGGCGCTTCAATCCTTTGATACAATCCTGAGGCTTAAATCAAGCCAGTTTGATGAGTGCGTCAGCGCGCCAACCGAAATAACATCCACGCCCGTTTTTGAATACTTGGCGATATTCTCAAGTGATATGTTGCCTGACGCTTCAAGAAATACGGCATCCCTCAGGTTTTTTTCCTTTAGTATTTTGATAGCTTTCCCTATTTCATCGGGAGGCATATTATCGAACATGATTATATCCACCCCCAGTTCTGCAGCCTGTATGGCAGAATCCGAATTTTCGACCTCGACTTCTATCTTCTGGGTAAAGCTTGCTGTTTTTTTTGCAGCGTACACTGCTTTTTCAAGCCCCAGCACTGCAATATGGTTATCTTTAATCATTACGGCATCAGAGAGGTTGAACCTGTGAGGGTCGCCTCCGCCTGCTATTATTGCTTTTTTTTCAAATTTCCGAAATCCGGGCGTGGTTTTCCTGGTGCCCGCGATTCTCGGCCCGTCCGCCCTTTCAACGTATTGCCGGGTCAGGGTGGCAATCCCGCTCATCCTCCCAAGGAAATTCAATGCCAGCCTTTCCGCTTTGAGGATAGACCTTGCTCTTCCTTCCAGTGCGAAGACGATGTCATTTTCTTTTATAATGTCGCCGTCTGTGAAATCGGTTGCTGCGAAAATATCAAAATATTCAAAAACCTGTGTCGCTTCGGAAAGCCCGGCCACAATACCGAATTCCTTTGCAATCACCTCAGCATGCACATTGCAATCCGGAATTATATTGCATGAAACATCGTTATAGCCGATGTCTTCTTCGATAAAACGTTCCAGTTCGGATAATAGCATAATCAATCCCTATGATTTATTGTCCACAGATTACTTAATAGCTCTGATAGTCTGAAAGGAGTTTGCATGCGTATTTCGTGTTTCAAACAGCACTGCTGTATTCACTCCCAGCACCTGGGTATGTCCAAGCTGACTACATCTCTCAGTATTAAGGTCGCATCGCCTGTGTCTATAATACCGTTGCAGTTCATGTCGCCTATTGGCAGTATGGGCAGGGATTCGGAGGGGATTGGTAGTTCGACAATGTATCTGAGGATTAAGGTTGCATCTCCTGTATCGCGAACGCCGTTTTTGTTAACGTCGCCTCTCAATCCCAGCCACCCGTTCATCTTCGTGAACGGATACCTGTCCTGCGCCCCTGCGCCGCCGCTGATGTTGTAGGGTGTGTCGCCGATGCCGTCGTTGTCAGCATCTGTGCCGTTATAGTCGCTCCAGTAGTTGCCGCCAGAGGGATATCCAGAGTCCCAAAAATTAAAGCTTGTGTCGTCGCTAGCCTGTGGACTTATTGTGGTACCATTTATTATATTGTTGTGATATATTTTATTGTATGCGCTGCTATGCAAATCAAATGACCAGTATGTATTGAACTTGATTAGATTCTCTAAAACTGTATTATTTATAGAGTTTTTGATAACAATGCCATAAGAATTATTCTGTATAACATTGCTAAGTATGTCATTTTGAGTGGAGCTTTCAAGATAGATTCCTGAATCGTTATTTTTGGAAACCGAATTACTTATGAGTTTATTTGATGATGAGTTATACAAAAGTTGTATTCCGTGATAACGGTTTGATGTGAGATTATTATTTGAAATATTGTTATTATTTGATGTCCATAATGAAATACCAGATTCGTTATTATGGATGGCTGTATTATTCGTGAGGATATTTGAAGACGAATTGTACAAATATATACCTTGATAACGATTCGAAACGAAAGTGTTATTTAATATGGTATTAAAATTTGAGTTAACCCATAATTGTAATCCGTGGTTCCAATTTGAAGAGAGATTATTATTTGAAATGGTATTATTTTTTGAATCATGTAAAGTAACTCCAGAGTTATTATTGTCAAAAGCTGAATTATCTATCAAAATATTTGATGAGGAATTATATAAAAATATACCATTATTATGATTTGAAGCTAAGTTGTTTACTGAGATGTTATTGCTAATGGAACTCCAGAGCTGGATTCCATCACCGCTGTTGGAGTTAGCAGTGTTGTTTGATATGTTGTTTCCATTTCCCTCATTTATCTGCATTCCACTGAAGTTATTGAAGGTCAGAATATTACTATTTATCAGGCTGTAATCTGACTCAGTGCTTTCGATGCCATTATACCCATTAAAGGAAGCATTATTATTCAGGATAATGTTATGCGATGAATATTGAGGATTAATGCCGTCCTGGCCATTGAACATAGCAGTGTTATTTAGAACTTGATTATAGTTGCTCGCATTATAAATTAAAATCCCTTGATAAGTGTTGAGTGATAGAGCGTTTCTGGTTAAAGTGTTGTTGCTGGAATTGAAGAGTGCAATGCCATGATTGCCGTTCGAATTTGCTCTATTGTTTGTCAAGGTGTTGTTGCTGGCTGAGATGATGCCGATCCCGATATAGTAGTTCGAATTCGAGGTGCTTTCATTCAGAGTATTGTTGCTGGAATAATAGAAGGATATCCCGTTCACATTTGAGTTTACACTGTTGTTTGTCAAGGTGTTGCCGCTGGAAAAAATGAGATAGACTCCATCCATATCCGAGTTGGCATTTATATTTTCAATTTTCGAGCTGTTTGTTTCCCAGAAAAAAACACCCCAACCATTTTGGGTCAGGGTCAGATTTTTAACTGTTATATTGTTGCACCAAATGCACAAAAAAGTGCCTGCGTTGCTTGAGCTATCATAAACAGTATTTTTTGCATTTTTTATATAGAAAACTGGTTTGCCGTCAACTATATTGCTTATGTCGATACTGTTATCAAAATTGGAGTCCTTCCAGCCAAATATGTCAAAATTATAGGTATTATTGGCCATGATGTTGTTTGTCAATATCGTGTTGCCCGAGTAATAAAGAGAGATTCCTACAATGTTAGAATTGGCAGTGTTGTTCGATATGCTTCCATCTGTTGTGTTATAGTAGGAGATGCCAAAAAACCAATCTTTTACTTTTAGATTTTTTACAGTGACATTTGTAAGGGTTGATGTTGCATTATAAACATACACACCGTACGTGTTAGGGCTATCTACGCCATCAATCGTATAGCCACCGCCATCAAAAACAACGTTGCTTGAATCGATTCTGATGCAAGTGTTGCTGCTGCTATTCATTATGTTTTGGGTAAGTATGTATTCGCCGGGTGAGGAAATCGCGGTGCAGGAACTGATGCTGCTACCAAGCGTGTAGCCTGACCGACTGGAACCATTTCCGCCTGGATTTGCCCAGAAGTTGCCGCCGGGATTGTGGCCTTTGTCAGCGTTTATTGTAAATTTCGCAGTAACTGTACCGCTACCCATTGTAGGGTGCGCTACGGCCGTGTCGTTCACAATAAGCGCAACCGCCCCCACCCCGCCCGCTAGCAATAACACCAGCGTCGTTATTCCAACCAATATTCTGAGGGCACGCCCTCTACAAAGTTTATACGAGACCATTTTTATCACCTGCCTACCTATTCATGATGCCTGCTCTGATGCATCTTTACGCAATACCACAGTATTATGTCATTTTGTAAGAATTGATGCTATTTAAAAATAGCGAAAAAAATCACTCCCAGCACCTGGATATGTCCAAGCTGACTACATCTCTCAATATAAGCGTTGCGTCGCCTGTGTCTATTATACCGTTGCAGTTCATGTCGCCTATTGGCAGTATGGGCAGGGATTCGGAGGGGATGGGTAAATCAACGATGTTCCTGAGGATTAAGGTTGCATCACCTGTGTCACGAATGCCGTTCCTGTTCACGTCGCCAGTCAATCCACCACCACCTCCCAAATAAAGAGTCGTTGCTGTGTGGTTTACCCTAGTAAGGTTGATGTTTCCGCTTGTATCCACTGTTCTTGTGGCTATGGTATGCGTACTGCCTGCGGTTAAGCCTGTTGCATTGTAGTACTGCACTCCTTTTGTGACGTTGGTCTGGAAGCTTCCGTCAAGATAAATCATTGCTTTTGAGAAATCAGAATTTGAAGGGTCAGTCCATGTCCAGTTTATATGGTTAGGAGCATAAGTGATGTTATGAAGACTGGTGATGCTGGCAGGTGGGGTTATATCTGCCAGAGCAGACTTTGCGAAGAGATAAACATTACCACTGGTATCAATAGCTACAACTTCTTTATTTCCATCGCCATTCAAGTCTTCTGAAAGCGTTGTTTTTCCTGCTGCGCTTAAAGGAATTTCTTGCAGGATGCTGCCATCTGAACCTCTAAAGACTGTCAGGTTATAGAAAGCTGCAATTACTTCGTTTACTCCATCACTGTTAACATCACTGATCGATGGGTATCCGTATTCGTTATCTGATGATGTGTAGCTCCATAGTATAGAACCTGTGGTTCCGTTGAATATGCGAAGGACTGCATTAGAAGGAGTAGAATGTCTTGAAATTACTTCTTTTTTCCCAGCCCCATTGATATCACCAGCTACTGACCAGAACGCATAGCCCGATTGACTGTATCCCCACATTCTGGTTCCATCAGCACCATTGATTACCGAAATTGTTGAAGTTCCAGTATTGTGGGAAAATATTAAGTCAGGTTTATTATCGTTGTTCATATCCTCTACTGTTATCGGAAAAACATCGGTATCCGCCCAATAGCTCCAGATAGTATTATGTGTAACACCGTTTATCGCATATACATAAGACCCAGGGGATTCCCAGCCCCAATCTCCTGCTATAATCTCCTTTATGCCATCCCCATTCAGGTCACCAGTCATTACCCTGCTCATCTGATGACCATTGTGTCCCGCAAAGCTCCAGAGGAAAGAACCATTGGTACCATTCACAACATAAACATAACCCGGTACGCTACCGTAAGGACCGGGCGCGCCCAATCCAAAAATTACCTCAGTCTTTCCGTCGCCATCGATATCATCGGCTGCGATTTCTTGGGGTGGTACAGAAAGGTTGTACATCCATTTGACCTGTCCCTGATTATTCAGGACAATTACCTTTCCAGGTGATGTCCTTGAACTTGTCTCAGCTAATCCTACCATTACCTCAATCTTGCCATCCCCATCCACATCTTTTACGGTGGGCCACGTAAGTCCCCATATAGAGCCAAAATCATACGTCCAGATCGTCTGCCCGTTTGCACCGTTCAGCGCATATATCCTCGTATTTGTACCTGTTATTACATCCTTGATGCCATCGCCGTTCAGGTCTCCCACAGCAGGCCAGAGAAGGTTTGTCGATGAGAGGTTGGTTTGCCATATTTTTTGCAAGAGAGGCGATGCACTCTGCTCGGCACCCACGCTGACCGAGGGCTCCTGGGAGGCGTATTTGCGGAGAAAAATCCAATCAATGTAACTTTCAGAGTTTGCAGCTCTAAATCCTATTAATGTTTGTGTTGTGTGAGTTGTAGTATGAGTGAAATTTCCAAGACGATCCCATATAACAGATACATTAGCATTATTTAAAATAAAAATTTCACGATAATACTTGTCATAAGAAGTATTTACTGATATTGTTTCTGAAATAACATTATAGTCATCATACCATATGTTTCCGTCTTCTATGCGAATAATACACTGAATCATTGTCGTATCCCAAACGCTTGTTCCTCTAACAAAAAGGCCGAGTTCATGATGCAAAGTAGAACTATTAATCAATCTAAATCTAGTTTCTAAAATTCCATTATTTATGGATTCAGTTCTTTGGATATTATCCCACCCTCCAGATCCTGCTGAATGTTTGGCTTCCCCATTGACTATCGACCAAGTGCCTGAACCGACTGTCCATTTAGATAAATCATTGAAATCATCAAAAAACTCAAAAGTTGCATTTCCGTTGCTCGAACTCGTCGCGCTCGGATTCCCATACCACATCCTTATCATCGCACTCGCGCCCGCCGGCACGCTCGTAACATTAACCCACACTTTAGCGCTTCTATTATCATAATCCCACCCCTCAATCCAGTAACTCAGCTCATTCCCGCTCGCATCCGTGAACCTTATATCAGCCCCGCTTGCGTTCGCATTTGTCGGGAAATCTGCGCCGCTGAGATTCACAAACACCTGATAATCGCTCAGCGCGCCGCCTGAGTTGCTGATTGTTATCTCCCTGTAATACTGCCAGCTTCCGCCACCTGAGTTCGAGAGCGCACCTGCGCCTCCTGACAGCAATAACACCAGCGCCGTTATTCCAACCACTATTCTGAGGGCACGCCCTCCGCCCACTTTATTTCCGATCATTGATTACCACCATAGCTATGGAACGCCCACCACCGTTTTTCGAGCAATTCCATTAAATTACCATCAGAATAATACCATGAAGATACTAAAATCTTTCGATGCAGTCAGTTAAAATTAAAATTGTTTGAAATCTTTAATTCCCAAAAACTCTGAAACTTTGGCTTGTCAAATAGTAGAGCGATACTTTTTTATTTCAGTACCTAGCTAAAAGCCTTAATTAGGCTGAGGTTCAATTTTCATGTTAATCAAAAACATTGATTACTCGGTCTATATAATAATGTATTAGGAAACATCTATGCTTAAAATCGGTGTAATCGGCTGCGGCGCAATAGGCGCTGAAATCTGTAATGCAATCGATACAGGAATAATCGATGCCAGGCTCGTGGCAATTTATGACAGGAGCACTGAGCATTGTGAAAAAATGATTGGCATGCTTAAAAATAAGCCCGGGATTTCAAGAATCGACGAACTGATAAAAAGTGCGGATATCGTTGTTGAATGCGCCTCGCAGGAAGCGGTAAGGGAGCACGGGCTCACCGTGCTTGAAAACGGAAAAGACCTGATGGTCATGAGCGTAGGAGCTTTGCTTGACCCCGAGCTGTTAAATAAATTCAAAAACACAGCCAAAAATAACCGGTGCAGGATTTATATACCATCCGGGGCAATTGCAGGTATCGACGGCTTAAAATCAGCATCTATTGCATCAATTAATAAAGTAATGCTCTCGACTACAAAAAATCCAAAGGGTCTTGCAGGCGCGCCTTATGTTATTGAGAATAAAATTGACCTTTCATCTTTCCATGAAAAAACCCTCCTGTTCAAAGGAAATGCAAAAGACGCTGTGAAGGCATTTCCCCAGAATGTCAATGTGGCGGCTTCATTGAGTCTTGCAGGAATCGGCTCGAAGAAAACCGAAGTCAGGGTTTTCGTTGACCCCGAAGCTTCAAGGAACATTCATGAAATCACGGTGGAAGGGGATTTCGGCGCGTTCACCTGTCATGTTGAAAATGTACCATCCCCATCCAATCCCAGAACAAGTTATCTTGCCGCGCTCTCGGCTATAGCCACGTTAAAAAAAATAACAGAGCCGTTACAGATAGGAACCTGAAATGCCTTTAGAAGAGATTTTTTCACTGATTTCCGGAATTAAAAAAAAGGTATTTTACATAGTTGCAGTCTTTGGAGCCGGGGCGCTTATTTCCTTTTCCTTCATGGGTGACGTGATAAAAAAAATAGAAACCGATATGTTCTGGCGTCTCGACCTGCCCGATAAGACTGGCGCATCAGGGCAGCTGGTTGGAATTTCCCATAACCTCACCGCGCTATCAAACAGGATTAACGATTCTGTCATAGCGCAGAACCTCACAAAAATTTCAGGCGAGCTGATAAATATATCTAATGGTATAAATATATACAAACCGAATATTGTTTATCTTACACCAATGGAAGTGCTGATGCTTGAGTTCAAGATGTCACTCATATTCGGGGCGCTTCTTGCATCACCGCTTGTTATTTATTTTGCGTATAAAGGGCTAAAAGGCAGGGTGCCGGATATTATATTGCAAAAGAAATCGCTAATATTCTCCATAATAACCGCAGCCATATTTCTCTTTTTAATAGGGGCGGGATACGCCTATTTTTTTATGCTTCCGCTTTTTCTAAGTTATCTCTACCAGGATGCCATGAGCCTTGGGATTACTGCGAATTTCTCGATATACGAGTTTGTTTATTTTATTGTAATGACTACGGTCATTATGGGGGCTGCTTTTGAATTGCCTCTTATTTTGACACTCCTTGTCCGCTTTGGCGTAACAACCAGGAAAACCCTGTCTTATTACAGGAGACATGCTTACATTGTCCTGCTCGTAATAGCTGCATGGATTACGCCGGGACCGGATATTTTCAGCCAGTTAATGGTGACAGTGCCGTTTGTAATATTATACGAAGCCAGCCTTATATTGATGAGACTGACCGGGAGATAGTTTCATCCTTTCACAAAAAATTCAAGTGCAAAGATTGATATCGCACCAATGATGACTGCGAAAATTACCTTTATGTTGAATTTCTTGTGGGCATCCGGGAGAAGGTCACTTGCCGATATATAGAGGAAATCCCCTGTGACTATTGCAAGAATAACCGTATTGAGCGCATTCGGAACCAAAAACGAAAGGGAAGCGCCCACTGGATAAAGAATAGATTCGGCAACGAGTGCAAACAATATGGCAATTTTCCCCTGTCCTGACCGCTTGAGAAGAATGGTTGTTGTGAGCCCCTGGGGAATCTCATGCACTATTACGGAAAGCGCCACTATGATTCCGGTGAGAGGATTAATAATATAAGCAATAGCTATCCCTACCCCGTCAATTATGTTGTCCGAAGCCATTCCGAGAACCGGCAGCCAGCCAATCCTGTGCACTTCCGACGTACATTCATATTCCCCGCAGGAATGAATCATGGTGAGGCGTTCAAGGAGATAGAATACGAAAAATCCGACGCCTATATATATCGAGTCCGTTGGCCGAAGTTCGGGGAGCATCTCGAAAAATACCGCGCCCAGCATCGTTCCTGCTGCGAATCCAATTATGTATCGTGTATACGATTCATCAATCTTGTAATGGAACGGGATTAAACCGCTGAGAAGATCGGCCAATCCCGCAAAAAATGCAAGAATAATGGAAATCATAACCTAAAACCCATGCGCTGCGAACGGTGCTATCATTATAAATACAAACGACATCAGAATCAGAATTGCAAATAGCACCACAATTGAATTTGCAAGTTTCTCGACTTTCTCGCCGTTTCCCATAACCCTTGTGAGCGATGAAGCCACAACATCCCGGAATACATGCCCGCCGTCAAGTGGTACTGCCGGAAGGCAATTAAAAAGCCCTGCATAGAAATTCATCCAGCCCACCCAAAGAAGAATGTTCAAAATCCAGAATGTTCCCATTCCAAGCAGCACCGCCCATCCTGTAGGCTCATAGAAATTGGCAAGCATCCCGGAAAAGCCCGGGAATCCTTCCCCCTGGATGCCAAAGATGGGTAAACCAAAAAGCAATAACCAGCCTGAAATACCGGTCATATATGAAGGGATGCTCTTAAGTATGTTCAGATAGCTTGCAGCCGGGAACTGGCCTATGCCGATTCCTATGGAATAACTGACGGCTCCTTCCTCAGGCGAATAGGAGACGCCCAGAAAACCTTTTTTGACATCGTTCTGGTAAGGATATTGTGATAGCGTTATATCCCTGAATACTTCAGTGGAGGCGTTAATGGAACTGTCGCTTAAAAGATAAACATCTACTTTCTGGCCTGCAGTGGTGGAATTCATGAAATTAATAAAATCATCAAGTTCCCTGATTTCCGTATTATCCATTTTTACGATGATCATCCCGCTCTTTATGCCTGCGGCTTCTGCTGGTGAGCCTTGTATCACCTGGAATACACGAACGCCTGCAAGCGTTTCGTTGGCACCTGTCGCAACCAGATTGATATCTTTTCTTACCCCTTTTTCTATCAAATGAAGAGTGACATTGTTCCCCCGCTCCAGTGTATTTGCATAAAAAATGAAATCATGCGCAGTATTGACCTCTTTATCATTTATCCCTGTCAAAATCATATTCGGTTTTACACCGGCAAGGTCGGCAGGGTGTCCCGGAACCACGCTTGTTACCATTACATCTCCCACAGGAGAAATAGAGCCAAGCAATGAAAAGAAAAGCACGAATGCGATAAGTGCGGTGACAAAATTTGCCATTACGCCTGCCGAAAGCACCCGGACTCGCTCGCTACGTGTTGCAAGTTTTTTAGGTTCGGCCGGCGCGATTTCCGCCCCCGTTTTCTCTTCTTTTTTCCCGAGAAGCTGCTCATCGTCAGGTTCGGCAAATCCACCGATGGGGACAAGAGCCACTAATATGCCCATGGATTTCACCTTGATGCCTTCCACCTTGCATAAAATGGCATGTGAAAACTCATGCACAACCAGTGTTACGATTAAAGCGATGATGCCATAGTAAAAAGGTATATACTCATTAATTCCCGGAATAAGGAAAATATTACGGGGCTCATTGAATTTACCTGGCAGCGGAACGGTCTGCGTCTGGAACGACTTAATCATCACGTAATCGATGAACAATACAAGAATGAACATCGCAAGCATCCCGATAAGCATTGCGGGGAGACCGATGTTTGCAAAAGTCCTCCAGAATTTTTTTGGTACTGCAAGTTTGTCGAGAAACCCCTGCCCTTTTGTGGTGCGAAACATCAATACCGGTCCGTATGTAGTTATATTATATTTGCCAAGAATCCCGCGCCTGTCAAGGAACATGACAAGAAGCCAGTAGAGTAAAAAAACCAGCAGGACAATATCAGTTGAATTCAACAAAAGGTCTCCCGAACATTCTCAGTAAATTATTAAATATGTTACGCATATTATGCAGGGTGACATAATGTTTTCAATCGTATATATAACCGCTGGGGATATGGATGAGGCGCGCAAAATCGGAAGGAAACTCGTTGAAGAACGTCTTGCGGCATGCGCGAATATTTTCCCGATAACTTCGATTTTCAGGTGGAAAGGTAAAATCGAAGAGGGTGGCGAATTCGGGATTATAGCCAAGACCAAAACCGGAAAGGTTAAAGAAATAGAAAAAAAAGTCAAGGAAATCCATAGCTATGAAGTGCCCTGCGTGGTCTCGTTCAGGATGGATGAAGGTTCTTCGGATTATCTTAAATGGATAGAAGATTCCGTGGAGAGTTAATATGAATAACTTTAAGAAAGTTTTATCAAAAACTGTTGCGTCAGTTTACACCGCGCACACGTATGGCTTCGCCATACATGGACACGCCCTCCCGTTTGCGAAGCATGTCGAAGACAGGCGTGACTCGGGACGTCATAAAGGGGCGTAACCCTTTATGAAAACAGAATGTGCCGTGAAGCCCAACAGGTTATTCGTCCCGCAGCTTGTGGGACTGGTATCGTCGATAGATAAGAATGGAAGACCCAATGTTGCCACGCTTGCCTGGATAACAAGTGTTTCGGCTGAGCCGCCACTTTTTTGCATTGCGGTGGGACGCAGCCGGTACACGCATCAGTGCATAACAGGTTCGAAGGAATTTGTTTTGAATCTTCCAACCATGGATATACTGAAAGAAGTGCAGCTTGCAGGTACAATATCGGGAAGGGAAGGAGATAAATTCGAAAAGTGCGATCTTACCCCGGTTGAGTCCATTGCATTAAAAACGCCATGCGTAGAAGAATGTGCGGCGCATATCGAGTGCAAGGTTGTGGATACGAAAGAAGCGGGCGACCATACGCTCTTTATAGGGAAGGTTGTGGCTACGACATGCGAGATTGAGGCTGTCAGGGACGGCGTGCTGGACGTTTCAAGGATAAAGCCGGTTCTGCATCTTGGCGGGACGTTTTTCACGACAACGGGAGAAGTTGTGGATTCGAGGGACTTGTAGCAGCCATGCCCCACAACTCTGCGGTGGGAGCTTCACTTTTTTGAATTAGTTCTCTTCATAATGATTTAACAGTTCAATTACCGAGTATCCTGCGCGGGTTATGCCCATGCTTCGCATATCGGTATCTGTTCCCACAACGTACAGGCCGTTAACCGGGGTTTTAATCGAAGGGAAAAATTTCAGAGAAACTGCGGCTTTCTCAGGTGCCATTACCTGCGTATGTACCATCTCAGTATTCTTCTCTAATGCGGGCACCAGAGAGTATATTGTGTTAAGAAGTTTTTCCTCAGAATCGCGACATTTTTTCGGGTCTATTATCGTGCTCACGCCTACAAGACCTTTATGGCGCGGCGCAAGCTCGGGCACAGGCATGAGCCAGTAGAACATTTCTTTATCAGAATCACATACATCGCAAAACACTTCCGAGCCGTTATAATTGAACTCGTTCATCGGTTTTTCAAGCCCAAGCCAGATTGTCATTGCTGTTGCCTGCTCCAGTTCTTTTACCTGGCGACTCCATTCCACAGGCATCTCGATAATACCGGGCAGCTTCTTTACCTCACCCGAATAGACAACTTTGCACGAGCGGTAATCGGCTTGCGAAGTTGAAACGCAAAAACCGTTTTCTTCTTTTTCAATCTTTCGGACTTCTTCTCCTGTATGATACTCCACGTTTTTTGGAAAAGATGTGACTACGCCATCTGTTATCGACTGTATGCCTCCAAGAGGATAACCCTGCCAGCGGTATCCGGAGTTATTGAAAAGCTTCGCCGTTTCTGCAATCCGCCTCATTGTTCCTCTTTTACCGCAGGAGCTGAACCCGCACCCTTCCAGAAACCTGGATACCGATGTCTTTTCCATTGAGAGACCGCTCAAAAGATAAGAAAGCGCATCGACGAATTGCATCGCTTTTTTGCTGAGCCTGTGCTTTGAAATGACATCATACACCGCCTTTTCTTTTACCCCGAAAATGGCGCGCGATAGTATCGTATTCAGAAGATCTCCTGCAAGAATCATCCTGTCTTTTGCAGGAATGGTATGCATTTTCAAGAAGCCCGGGAATGTTGATGGAAATTTTTCTAGTCCGGTTTTTTTGCGAAGATAGTAATCATTATGTCGCCTGAAAGTAGGAAATTTTCCAGGGCCGAAATAGTGCTTCAATTGCACCAGTGGGCCATAAATGATATCTGTAATTGCATGGACGCCGGTATCAACACGCCAGCCGGGATAGTCGGGAGGTTCGTATGTCCTGCAGTTTCCTCCAAGAACGTTTGTTTTTTCAAGAAGAAGAATTTTGTTTCCTTTCTTTCCAAGCGTCAGCGCAGATAAAAGGCCGGAAATTCCTCCTCCCACAACAATCGCATCATAAGTTTCATATTCAGGCATAAGGAACCCCCATAATCAAATGATTTAAATATAATTGTGATTCCAAAATATTAATATCTTCTCGGCCTGCACTTATCCAGCAAAATCACTTTCCTTGCGGTTTCAATATCGTCCGTATTCAGTTTCATTTTAAACCACCACTTGTAGCCGCCTTCATCCACGCTACCCACCGAAACCATCCATAATTCGCCATCGATTACAGCCAGCCCGTAATCATCCCCGAACCATTCGGTTACCCGGTCTAAAATTTCATCGGTTTCTTCCCGGGGCAGGTCATAAAATGATGTCTTGTCTTCATATTTATCCAGGAACTTCTCTGTCCCCTCTTTCCAGGTCTCATCAAAAAAATCATCAAGCAGGTTCAAATCCCTGAGACATTTCAACCCAACTTCGATTTTTTTGAACTTGTCTTTTGTCTGTTCGATATTCGGGCTCATATCTTGCCTCCCCATATCATGATGAATAATATGTGTTTGACGTGGTATAAATGTTATTGGCAAATCGGCCGACGCTATTTCGGATACATCCCGGGTCACAACCATTTAAATTCCCACTATATGCATAAGCCCGTGCCCTGCATCCGCCGCAGACGTTCTTAAAATCACATCTGCCGCAATTGCCAAGGAGTTCATCTCTTCTGCGCAAATCCTTTAACGTGCCTGAGTTTTCCCATATATCTATGAAGCGCTCGGTTCGTAAGTCTCCGACTTCAATTGGAATATATACGCATGGGGTCATGATGCCGTTTGGCTGGATGGCGCAGTACAGGCGTCCGGCCCCGCAGCCGCCAATGAAATCCGCAAGCATATGTGTTTTATCTGGTGTCTCATATGTTCCAAAATGCGCAGCTGCGATTATATTTTTTGATTTGCTCATACATACCCGTGAAAACTGCGGCGCTGTGGTCATGACTTCGAATCCCCCTTTTTTAAGCCGCTGATAGAGTATTTCTAAAAGCTCTTCCCGCATAACGGGTGTGAGGTCCATGTCTTTAATATTCGCTGCGTTCCCCGTAGGGATGAAATTGAAAGCCAGGAATCTTTTTGTTCCAAGCTCTTCTGCAAGGTCGATTAGGGCGTTTACCTCTTTAAAATTATGTTGTGTAATAGTTGAGGCAATACATACAAAGATTTCATCGCTCTCAACTGCGTTTTTTATGCCTTCAAACGTTCTTTTCCATGCACCTTCAATGCCCCTGAAATTATCATGGATCTCCGGCGTCGCAGCATCGAGACTTATCTCTATGTATTTTACGCCGCACTTTACAATTTTATCCACCGTTTTTTCTGTGAGCAGTGTTCCATTGGTGGCAAGGGTCACATACATATTATTATGCGATGCATAGCTTGCGGTTTCAAAAAAATCAGGCGCCATAAGAGGTTCTCCCCCTGAAAAGGCAAGTGCTACCACATCATTTTCAACTAACTGGTCTATGATATTCCTTTTTTCATCAAGGTTAAGCTCATCGGGTAATGGTATCGATGCGCTCTGGTAGCAATGTTTGCAGCGAAGGTTGCAGGCATTGGTATAATTCCATACCACAAGAAAAGGAGCAACAAGTTTGAAAGGCCTGTTTATGCCATATTTCCCGATGCTGCGTATAACATTAACAAGCCCCCTTCTGGCTACAGGATCGCTGAAAAATTCCTGCATTGCCTTTTTATCGGCTCCGAATACAGCGCGGCCGATACCGAGCAATGCCAGGAGCGGCGCATTTTTGATCGTTTCAAGAACTGAGGTTTTGCCTGTGCTGCAGTAGCTCAGTAACGCATCCTCAATAAGGCTTGAACCGTTTTTCTTTTTCGATAACCTGTTGATGACAAATCTGCTCAAAGGGTTTCCCAGCGAACCCTCGACAGCAATGAATATTCTCGCATCATCAACATTATTTCTTGTCATGCTGACCAACCCCAAATAAATATATCTGGTCATCAGGCTTAAGGCTTACTGAGAGAACTGCTTGACCCGTTAGCAAACAGGCATTTATTTAAACGATTAGTTCCTAATAATTTGTTCGGCGAGTGGCTTTATTTATGACTTCTCGTTTAACATCGAAAGAGGAGTTGCATGAACTTCAAACATGATATCGTTATAGTGGGCGCAGGTCTTGCAGGCCTTCGGGCTGCTGTTGAGTGCGTGGAAGAAGCAGATGTTGCAGTAGTGAGCAAAGTCCTTCCCACGCGCTCTCATTCAGGCGCAGCCCAGGGCGGGATAACGGCATCGATAGGCAATGAAGAAGAAGACCACTGGGAATGGCATATGTTCGATACTGTCAAGGGAAGTGATTACCTCGCTGACCAGGATGCAGTTGAGATTATGGTAAAGGACGCCCCCCGTGTGATTTATGAACTTGAACATATGGGTGTTCCTTTCAGCCGCAATAAAGATGGGAAAATCGCACAGCGCAACTTCGGAGGGCATACCAGTGAATACGGAAAAAAACCTGTGAAGAGAGCCTGTTACGCTTCGGACAGGACAGGAAGGGTTGTTCTTGACACCCTGTACGACCAGTGCCTGCGCCATAGGGTAAAGTTCTATCAGGAGCACTATGTCCTTTCTCTTGTTTTCGAAGATAAGAAGTGCGCGGGACTGATTACATACGATCTCTCATCAGGTGAACTCAATCTCATTGAAGCACGAGCAGTGCTTCTGGCAACAGGGGGATGCGGCAGGATTTTTAAGACAACTTCCAACGGGTTTGCCTCGACCGGGGATGGTCTCAACCTGGCGCACAGGGCAGGGATACCTCTTATGGATATGGAATTCGTCCAGTTCCACCCCACCGGCCTTTATCCTCTGGGGATTCTTGTGAGTGAAGCTGCAAGAGGAGAAGGCGGGATTTTACGCAACAGCCTTGGCGAGCGGTTCATGGAACGATATGCCCCTACGGTAAAAGACCTGGCTGCCAGGGATGTGGTCAGCCGTGCCATTCTTACGGAAGTGCGGGAAGGCAGGAGTTTTGAAGGTGGTTACGTGCATCTTGACCTCACGCACCTGGGTGAGAAAAAGATTATTGAGAGGCTATGGGAAATAACATCTTTTGTGAGGATATACCTGGGCATCGACCCGGTATACGAGCCCATCCCTGTGTATCCGACATGCCATTACCTGATGGGGGGTATCCCTACAGATACTGATGGAAGGGTGCTGCAGGACGAGTCCGACGCTATCGCACAGGGATTATACGCTGCTGGCGAATGCGCCTGCGTATCCGTGCATGGCGCAAACAGGCTCGGGTGCAATTCCTTGCTTGATACGCTCGTATTCGGGCGAAGGTGCGGAATGGCGATGAAAGCGGATATTTCAAAAATTGAACATCAGCCTGTCTCTGATGAGCCGCTGGAAAAAGCAAAGGAGATGCTGGCGGGCTTGCTTTACCATAAAGGCTATGAAAAAATCGATGTAGTCCGACGAAATATGCAGTCACTGATGATGGATTATTGTTCCGTCTTCAGGGATGAGGAAGGTTTGAAGAAGGAACTTGAAAGTATCCGGTCGCTCAAAATGCGATTCAACGATGTGGAAATCGTGGATAAAGGCAAAAATTTCAATTATGAACTTATGGAAGCAATCGAACTGGGTCACCAGCTTGACCTTGCGGAAGTGATACTTCTTAGCGCCCTTTACAGGAAAGAGAGCCGGGGAGCCCACTTCAGGGAAGATTTCCCGGTAAGGGATGATACGAATTTCCTGAAACATACACTTGTATTCAAAGGACAGGAAGTGAGGTATAAACCGGTGGTAATAACGCGATTCCAGCCTGAAGCGAGGGTGTATTGATGATACTGAAATTCAGGATTTTCAGGTACGATCCCGAAAAAGACGATGCGCCCTACTATCAGAGTTTCGAGATAGAAGCTGACCCGAAAGACAGGATACTTGACTGCCTCAACCGGATACGCGCGGAAAAAGACCCGACCCTCTCTTTCAGGATGTCCTGCGGCCATGGCGTGTGCGGTTCGGATGGGATGAGGATAAACGGCACGAGTTCTCTTGCATGCCAGAAGCTGGCGAAGGATTTTAAAGAGAGTGAAGAAGTGCTAATCGAGCCCTTGCAGGTATTCAGGGTGATAAAAGACCTGGTTGTCGATATGGATCCATTCTTTGAAAGATATTATTCAGTCAAACCTTATCTTATCACACGAACACCTCCGCCGGATACTGAAAGGCTCCAGTCCGTTGAAGAGCACCGCAAGTTTGAGGATGCCATCCGCTGCATCCTGTGCGCCTGCTGCACCGCTTCATGCCCGGTCAACCAGGATAAAGCCACTGCAGGCTATATCGGCCCTGCTGCGCTTGTCCGAGCTTTCAGGTATCTTTTCGATTCAAGGGATGAAGGGCGGGAAGAAAGGATTGCCCTGCTTGACAATAAGGATGGGGCGTGGGGCTGCCAGACCAGATGGATGTGCACAAAAGTATGTCCCAAGGAGATACCTGTAACAAAAGAGATTTTCGAGATCAAGAAACGCATTCTTGAAAGCAAAAAGGGGAAAAAATAGCTACAGGTTCCCTGACCACAATACTTTCACATCGCTATCGCAAAGCAGATTATATCAGGAATAATATAGCAACTAACTATGGTTTTTGAAGAGAAAGGCATCTATACCGTCCATGAGTTCACCCTTGCTGTAAAAGGTATACTTACTTCCGGTCAGTTCAACGACGTCTGGGTAAGGGGTGAAATCTCAAATTTCACGAACCACAAATCTGGTCACCGCTATTTTACACTGAAGGATAAGGCAAGCCAGCTTCAATGCGTTATGTTCAAATGGTACGGCAATAACCTGAGGTTCGAATTAGAGCACGGCATGAAAGTGCTTGTACTTGGAGACCTGGATGTCTATGAGCAAAAAGGCGTTTACCAGTTAAAGGTCAGGGCAATCCGGCCGGATGGTATCGGGGAACTCTACAAAGCATATGAGCAATTGAAAAACAAACTGGCAATGGAAGGCTTGTTCTCGCCAGAGCATAAAAAATCCCTGCCAAAATTCCCAAAAAAAATCGGCATCGCAACATCGCCCACAGGGGCAGTCCTTCATGATATTTTGACTGTTATCAGACGGCGATACCCTGTAAACCTGCTTTTTATCCCAACAATTGTGCAGGGAGAATACGCGACACAAAGCATAATCAACTCAATTTCCGCGCTCAATAAAACCGATGTCGACCTGATAATCCTAGGCAGGGGCGGTGGTTCTATCGAAGACCTCTGGGCTTTCAACGAAGAACTCGTGGCGCGGGCGATTTTCAATTCGAGAATACCAATCATATCAGCCGTGGGACATGAGACCGATTATACGATTGCGGATTTTGTGGCCGATGTCCGCGCCCCGACACCATCGGCGGCGGCAGAAATTGCAGTGCCGGACAGGACTGAGATTACAAATCACATAAACAGGCTGGGTGAGCGGTTAATCGAGAACCAGAGGCGCAATATCAACGACATTGCATCCCATATTTCCGAACTGGAGGCAGGTGTTGAACCGCGCCTGTTTTTAGAGCGATTGGCTGATTATATGCAGTATATCGATGAAATGACACAGCGCCAGATATTGAACGTGAAGAGGATTTTAGAAGCAAGAGAGGCAGTTTTCAATGCCCATGCGGGCAAACTCGATGCGGTCAGTCCGCTCGGGACGCTTTTGCGGGGCTATAGCATTACACTGAAACTGCCTTATAAAGCGCTTGTGCGCAGTGTCGGCGATGTTGAAAAAAATGATGAACTTGAGATTATAGTGAACGATGGAAAGATAAAATCCAAAGTAAATGATAAGGAGGTATGCACATGGAAATGAGTTTTGAGGAAGCGATTTTGGAACTTGAAAGTATAGTTGAGAAACTTGAAAAGGGGCAGCTTTCACTTGATGAGAGCCTTATGCTCTTTGAGAAAGGGATAAAGCTTGTAAGGGAATGCAATACAAAGTTGAAAAGCGCACAGCAGAAGGTGGAACAATTGATCGAAGAGAATGGTGAATTGAGGACGGAGCCGTTTGAAGTGGAAAAGGAAGGAAAATTAGAATAAATTTGATATTGCGTTTTGTCACTTCTTTTCATTTGGGTATCAAACACTTCCGCTCATTCCCGATAAGGTCTCCCCGCCCTGCCATCTTTAGCCCTTCATACACAAACTCGTAATTCCTGCCTTCCTTATACTGCAAAAGCGCCCGCTGTACCCTTTTCTCCCGTCCTTTTGCAACATGCACCTTTTCCATGGTGAAAGGATTGATGCCAGTGTAATACATGCACGTAGAAGCAGTCATCGGAGTGGGCGTGAAATCCTGCACCTGCTCTGTATAGAGATTGTTGTCTCGTATGTACTCGGCAAGCTCAACCATATCTTCTACCGTGCAGCCGGGATGCCCTGACATGAAATATGGGAGAAGATATTGCTTCTTCCCGAGTTCCCTGTTTAAATTGTCAAATTTCTTTTTGAACTCCTCGAATACTTCCCTCGAAGGTTTGTGCATAATATCAGTGACATGCTGCGTTATGTGCTCAGGCGCGACTTTGAGATGCCCGCTGACATGGTGCTCGCAAAGTTGGGAAAGGTAATCAGACGAGTCAGCAAGCACAAGGTCGTAGCGGATACCAGAGCCGATGAACACTTTTTTAACGCCAGGAATCTCACGAAGGCGCCGCAGGAGTTCAACCTGTTTTTCATGGCTTGTATCAAGGCTTTTGCATAAAGGATAAATGCATATTTTATCTTTGCATGCGCCCTGCGTATCCCAGTTCTTGCAGTGCAGCATATACATATTTGCAGTAGGCCCTCCCACGTCCTGCACGATGCCCTTGAAATCAGGCATCTTTGTCATTCTTTTTACCTCGCGCACCATAGATTCGATACTTCGGCTCTGCACGATTCTTCCCTGATGGTGCGTCAGGGCGCAAAAAGAGCAGGCTGCGAAGCATCCGCGGTGGCTTACTATCGAAAACTTGACAGGAGAGAGCGCAGGTATGGGTTTTTTGTAAGAAGGGTGGGCTTTTCTTGTATATGGGAGTTCATACACATGATCAAGTTCAGCCGTTGTTAAAGGCATAGCAGGTTTATTCTGGATAATTACCGTTTTCGGGTGCGGCTGCGCTACAGGTCTTCCCTGTACCGGGTCTTGCTCCCGGTAATGGAGTTTGAACGCTTCTGCGTAAAGCTTTTTGTCATTCGAGACATCGTTAAAAGACGGTATATCCACATAACCCTCATGCCCTATCGAGCGCCACTTACTTATTTCCATCTTTATGGTCGTGCCTGCGATATTAGAGATATCTGTTATTTTTTCACCTTTTGAAAGCCTGCTGGCGATTTCAACAACCTGCCTCTCACCCATCCCGAACACGAGCATATCCGCCGGCGCATCGGCAAGAATGGACTGGCGCACCGAATCCTGCCAGTAATCATAATGCGCAAACCGCCGCAGGCTTGCTTCGATGCCTCCAAGCACTATCGGGGTTCCGGGAAATATCGAATGAATTTTATCCGAATAGACAATCGCAGCGCGGTTGGGCCGAAGCCCTCCTTTTCCTGCCGGTGAATAAACATCATCGCTTCGAACTTTCAGGTTAGGGGTGTAATTATTCACCATGGAATCCACATTCCCGGAGGTGACGCCAAAGAAAAGTCTGGGTTTCCCGAGTTTCTTAAAATCAACATCGCTCTTCCAGTCTGGCTGGGCTATGATGCCCACGGTGTAGCCTGCATCCCAGAGCATCCGCCCGATGATTGCTGTGCCGAATGATGGATGGTCGACATATGCATCGCCTGTTACGAGAATTATGTCGAATTCCTTGATTCCAAGCTCTGCCGCTTCACACAGGGACATGGGAAGGAAAAGGGGTTGATGTTTCATGGTTATATTTAATCCAAAAAAATAAGAATGTTTTTTAAAATTTAATTTCGCTTATATGTCTTACAGATTTCATATCTTTTGTTTTTTGACAAAGTTTGCTGTCAGCCGTAACGAAAGTAAAACCGATTTCATTTGCCAGTGCAACATAGAAAGCATCATAAATCGTGATGTTGTATTTGAAAGCAATTGCTATTGAAGATTTTATGACCCTGGGAGTGGGTACAATGATACTAATTCCCATATCAAACAACGAGTTTACTGCCTCAATAACATCATCATCATTAAAATTGGGATTGAACCGGAG
This sequence comes from uncultured archaeon, assembly GCA_902386255.1. Taxonomy (GTDB): domain Archaea; phylum Halobacteriota; class Methanosarcinia; order Methanosarcinales; family Methanoperedenaceae; genus Methanoperedens. The sequence goes on along the minus strand of CABMII010000161.1, from coordinate 54,847 downwards.
TGCATTTGGTACCTCGTAGAGAGCAAGGTCAGGAGCTGCAAGTTCACATTTTCCCTTAAAGAATCTGTTCCTTATCTCGACAGCGGTATCGGTAAATTCTTCTTCCGAAAACCATTTGATGATTACAGAAGCGTCCAGTACATACATCATGATTCACTTGCGCAGGTTTCTCCACCTTCTAATCTCATCTGCACCTTTCCAACCTACGGATTTGCCACGCAATCTATCCTGTACTTCTAATGCATGCATCATCCTGTCCTTATCCCTGACCCTGGCGCCAACCATAATTTCCAGCCTGTTCTCGACGATATCCAATGTGTCCATTTCATCTTTGAATTTTTGCTTTTGCATCTACGTTATAGTTGTTGATGATACTATCTAAGCTTTATTATCACTCTAAATCCTGCTTCTTGCATTCCTGTAGCAGTTCCTCAAACGTATAGTGTTTCGGTATTACCTTTACATCTATCCCGAACCTTGACAAAGTATCAGCCGTGGGTTTCCCGATTGCGGCAACTGTTTTTTCATTCATTATCCTGACAAGTTCGTCCTTCACTCCCATTTCATCAGCAAGCGCCATGAAATTCCTGGCCATCATCGAGCTTGTGAATGCAAATATGTCAATTTCCCCGGCAAGCGCCTTCTCTATCAGCTTTTTGTGCCTTTCATCTTTCGGGCTTATCAACTGGTACACCTGTGTTTCATGGACAACCGCGCCCTTTTTCAGGAGCCCATCGACAAGTTCTGGCGCACCGTGGCTGCTCCGGGCAATCTCGATTACAGCCCCTTCAATCCCGCTTATTTGCTCAACAAGCCCGTGCGAACTGAAAGATTCAGGTACAATACTCACCCGTATCCCATTTTTTTGAAGGGCTGTTCTGGTCTTCGGACCAATTGCAACCACCTGCGTTTTATTGAGCTGTTCAATAAATTCATCCAGTTCATCAAGTTTTAAAAGCGTGAACTCGACGCCATTTGCGCTTGTGAATATCACATAGTCCGATTTTCCGCCCATGACCCTTTCCACAAATCCTTTAAAATTAGCATCCGTCTTATCTACCACATCAATCATGGGCGCGGTAATCGTATCGAATCCCATTGAATTTGCGAGTTTGACCGACCCGGCAAGATACCCGGAAGGTCTCATAATGGCAATTCGTTTCATCGCTCAATGGCCTAATTCATGGTGAAGTTTTACCACATCGCCTATTACCGTTATCGCCGGCGCCTTTACTTTTCGCTGTTTGCACAGTCCCACGATATCCGCCAGCGTCCCGATTGTGACGCGCTGGTCCGGCCGCGTGCCTCTCTCAATGACAGCCACAGGCGTATCGATGGATTTCCCGTGTTTTACCAGTTCTTTCACATTGCGCGGAAGCATGCTTACGCCCATGAGGATAACAAGCGTACCTTTAAAACGTGCCAGCAATTCCCAGTCAAGGGCTGTGTCTTCTTTTTCAGGGTCTTCATGCCCTGTGATAAATGTCACCATTGAAGCATAATCGCGATGTGTAATGGGAATTCCCGCATAAGCCGGAACCGCTATCGCCGATGTGATACCGGGTACGACTTCAACCTCAATACCCTCTTGCGCAAGTGTCTGGGCTTCCTCGCCCCCGCGCCCGAAAAGATAAGGGTCTCCGCCCTTCAGGCGCACTACGGTTTTTCCTTCTTTTGCGCGCTTGACCAGCAATTCATTTATCTGCCACTGTGAAAGCTTGTGGTCACCCGCATATTTCCCGACATCGATTTTTTCCGCGGATTCAGGCAGCATCTTAAGTATCGCCTCTCCCGGAAGCTGGTCGTAAAGGATAACCTCAGCACTCTCTATAAGGCGTTTTGCCTTTATTGTCAAAAGCTCGGGGTCACCAGGACCTGAGCCCACAAGATAAACTTTCCCGGTCATGTTTTCCTCTTTTTGCCGCGAACATTTTTATTGCTTCTTCAACGAGTTCTCCTCCACCTTTTCGTTTCAACTCGTTCCCGATGCTCTCGGCTTTCTGCTCATATTCTGCAGGGTTTATAAATTCATCTATTTTTACGCAGCGTTTTCCATCTACCGAGAGAACCTCGCAGCGGACGTGAATCGTATCACCCTCCGTTTGTGCAAAAGCCCCAATCGGCACAAGACAGCCGCCGCCAAGGATACCGATAATTATGCGCTCGATCCTTGTTTCAATGCGTGTCAGCTCATCATCCAGTGTCTTTACCGCGCGCTCAGCTTCCGAATCTTTTTTCGTGACGATGACCACGGTTCCCTGATTTGCAGACGGGACGAAATCATCGGGATTCAGGCGTTCGCCCGGAATATCCCATTTCATACGTTCAAGCCCGGCTTCGGCAAGGAATATGCCGTCGTACTGCCCTTCCTTTAGCTTGCGAAGGCGCGTATCGATATTTCCACGCAGTTCTTTTATAATAAGGTCATTGCGGAATCGCATAAGCTGTGCGCGGCGCCGCAGGCTCGTGGTTCCTATAATTGCGCCTTCGGGCAGGTCTTTTAATTTCATCCCCTCGCGCGTGAGAAGAAAATCATAAGGTGAGTCGCGCTTCATCACAGCCGCAATCGTAAGTTCTGGAGGGCGTTCTGTGGGGACGTCTTTCATGCTGTGTACCGCAATATCGATATTACCTGCCAGCATCGAATCATCTATCTCCCGCACGAAAACCCCGAATCCCTGCACTTCATGAAGCGGCCTGTCTGTGAAGGTATCGCCGCACGTCTTTATGATTTTTATTTCAGTTTTAACGCCGTTTTTTAAAAGAAGTCCTGAAACGAGGTTTGCCTGGGCAAGCGCTAGTTTGCTGCCTCTCGTTCCTATCTGAAGCGGCGTTCCGGCAGGCTTCATTTCAAATTCCTTCGATAAGCCTCAATTGTCTTATCTATATCGTCCTGTGAATGGGCAAGCGATAAGAAGTTGGTCTCATACTGGGATGGTGGCAGGAAAATGCCGTCTGCAAGCATTTTCTTAAAAAATACATTGAACTTTTCTTTATCGCATTTTAATGCATCCTGGTAATTGTATGGCATGTCGCCAAAGAACACCTTGAACATGCTCCCGACGCCGCTTACGCTGTAATCAAGACCGAGGTCGCTTATTACATCAGATAAACCGGCACGCATGGAATCACCGGCTTTGTTCACTTTCTCGTGCACTTTTTCATTCCGCAGGGTTTTGATTACCGCAAGCCCGGCGGTCATGGATACAGGGCTGCCGTTGAAGGTTCCGGCCTGATAGACCGGTCCGGCCGGTGAGATATTTTCCATTATTTCGCGCTTTCCTCCTATCACGCCGATGTGAAAGCCGCCGCCGAGTATTTTCCCAAGCGTGGTCATGTCCGGAGTTACGCCATAATATTCCTGCGCGCCGCCCATGGCAAGGCGGAAGCCCGTGATTACCTCATCGAAAATCAGCACCACATCATTCTCACGCGTCACGGCGCGGACTTCTTTTAAGTAGCCTTCTTTGGGAAGTATTGGCCCGATATTGCCAAGCACAGGTTCGATGATAACCGCAGCCACATCGTCTTTATACGCTTCTATTGCAGCCGCCATTGCCTCGATATCATTATATGGCACCTGGAGCGTGTTTTTCGTGAAATCTTTCGGGACGCCTGCAGAATCAGGCGTGCCGAGTGTGGTTGCGCCCGAACCTGCTTTTACAAGCGCGGCTTCATGGGCGCCGTGGAACCCGCCTTCGATTTTGATGAACTTGTTCTTTTCCGTGAATCCTCTTGCAGCCCGCAGCGCCCCCATTGTGGCTTCTGTCCCGGTTGAAACAAAACGAACCATACCTATGCTCGGATACAGTTTGATTATCTCTTTAGCAAGCGTTACCTCAAGTTCGGTTGGCGTGCCGTAAAGCCAGCCATCTTGGAGCTGTTTTATTACAGCCTCTTTGATAGCGGGATAGTTATGACCGAGAAGCAGCGGGCCGTAGCCCATGACGTAATCGATGTACTCGTTCCCGTCGATATCTGTTATTTTTGAGCCGTTTGCGCGTTTGGTGTAAAATGGATATGGCTTGATTGCCCTGACCGGGCTGCTCACGCCTCCGGGGAGGACTTTTTTTGCTTCCTCGAATAATTTTCTTGATTTCTCGGTGTTCATGGATTACTGAAATTAGGGGATGAAGTAATATAATTTGTGATTTTCACCTTAAAAACCACAGAGAGCACAGAGGACGCAGAGAAAAGCGGCAAAACTCTGTGCTCTCTGTGTGCTCTGTGGTCGATTATTTTTATGGATTCATTTACCCAGAAGAAATCAAGAACATCAATTTTGCTAATTGAATTTCAACAGCGAGATAGAGATGTGTGTTTACTTCCTAAGTTAAAAAATAAAAAACGTCCGGACCGGGATTTGAACCCGGGTCGGAGACTCGACAGGCCTCCATGATAGGCCGCTACACTATCCGGACTTTTGGGGATTCGCATAAAGGGTTTTGTTGCATTTAAGCCTTTTGTTAAGGTGTTGGTGTAAAATCTTTCGGTGTTAAATTTCGCTTAAAGTAACTTTGCGTTCTTGGCGTGCTTTGCGGTGCAGGATTTTCACCGCAGAAGCTCAACAAATTCTATTGACCCTTCTGATAAGCCACATTCGTAAGGGTTGCCATATCACTGACGGCTCCGGCATAAATGGAGGATATCTTTACGCTGAAAATATTGTTGTAATTGTAGGTTTCACCCTCAACCAGAACTCTATCATCTAATTTAATTCCATTTCTGGAAAGAGTTATCCATATTTGCTTTGGTGTAGCCTTAGAATCTATCGCATTAGCCTGTACCGTCCAACCGTCACCGATATTCCAGGTCTCGCCGACAGCTAGGGTTATTCTCGCTCCTGATGTTCCATCAACAGTTCGGGGTGGTGCCGATGCTAAATTCAGATTTACGCTGCCTGTCTTTACCCCGCCATTTGAGGTTACGGTAATAGTTCCTGTATATTTTCCGGGAGCGAGGTTAACGGTATTGACATTTATGGTAATAGTACTGGAACCGGTTCCACTTTCCGGGTAAACTTTTATCCACCACGGCTGGTCAGCTCTTACACTCCAGGACAATGTCCCGCCGCCAGTATTGAATATGTAGAAATCCTGATATCTGGCTCCTGCGCTGCTGATATCGAAATTAAAGGAGGGCGGGTCCGGGGCTACGGACAGAATTGGCGGTCTGGCAATCAGGTATGCGATTATGCCAATGATAATAAAAACAGCAACGATAATTATATTTTTCATGTTTGAAGGCTTCTCCCTGTCTTCTTTTATTTTATCATCTGCTTCTGCCATATTTCGACCCACGCATCAATTGATGAGCGAATATAAAGATGCATCGGAAGTTATTTGATGATACAAGATTATGTGGTATATACCTAAAAAATGGGTTCATACATCCACCCCTGAAGAATTTAAAAAGTGGGTTTAAATAGGAAAGTTTCTTAAGTGATTGTACACTTTTAGGAGTTCCACTCAAAAAATCTTATGAGGTATCATTAAGCCAATTGGCAACATCAAAATATTTCTTATACTCTTCTGGATTCCAAACAATATCGCCTATATAAGGTTCATTTTTATATCCTTTTAACCACACAACAGATTTGTAATTTGGATACTCTTTTGCTGTAAAACAAACTTTGTGTTTAAATGGTAAATTATCGAATTCTTTTATATGTTCAGGTTCGCATAAATCCCTATCTGAAAATGAAATGAAAAGATTTTCCATATTCAAGCGCTGCAATCTTCTATTCCATTTTTCTTTTGCTTCTTGAGGGGTTGCATAATGTACGAAATGTATTTCAATTTCTTCTCCCAATAAACCTATCGGATATTTTTTCCCATTTTCTCTTCTTGTGTTGGCGTCTTCATATTTAGATTTGCTAATAAACCTAATTTCTGATTTTAAAAAAAAATCTAGATTCTTTAACATTTTAATGTAACATGGAGCATAAAAAAATAAACCAATTGTGGGAGTTGTATATTTTAATCCTAAATCCTGATAAACGCTACCACCCCAACAATTATTTGATATGATTGAGAAATTTCTAATTTTTACACGCTTTCTTAAAAGATATCTATCGTATTTTTTTTTTACATTTAAAAAGTTATTGGTGACTTTAAAGCCTGTTTTTAAGAATCTCAAGACTTTAGGTTCAGTTCCATTTCCTTTCCCTACACTTGGGTTTAACACTAAATTCTGTTCTGCTAATCCTGTGCCTATGAGGACAAATACTAAAAACACTGTTATATCCCTACTGTTTTATTCATTTTATATTCCTCATGAGAATAATACTACTTTCCCTAAGTTTCAATCCTTGGTGAATGCGCCTGTTGAATTATAAAAACATAAGTACTAGAAACATATGTTATAAACATATGTTATATTACTTGTTTTTCTATACTCACCATTTCAATGTCATTTCTCTACTTCGCTTTTTTCTAATTTATCCATTCTTATGATTGCTTTCGCGACGTAAATTTTATGCCCTGATCATAAAATTCAGGAAAAAAATTGATGCGAAATTTTTTTGATACTATACATCACTCCATCATACCTAAAGCTTAATGTTTAATTAGCAACATGAATAACAAATATGCAAATCAAAATGCTGGTACTCACACCTACTTATCCGCCTGATACTGGTGCTGCTTCTATCAGAGTGTCCGAAATTGTTAAAAAATTTTCTGAATATGGACAAATATACAATTTAAAAATCTTGGTATTTAATCCGCAAGTAAAAGATGCATCTTCTGTCAATCACTGGATTAAAATTTCAAAAAATATCGAGATTCTTCGTTTTAAACCTATATTCCCTTATAGTTTCCATAAACTCCAATTTATTAATCCTTTTACTTTGTTAGAATGGATGATTGCCCTATTGAAGATAAAAGACTACCATCCTGATTTAATATTTTCCACAGCGCCACCGCCACATCCGGTAATTTCAGGCTATGTTTATTCAAAGATTAAAAAATCTAAGCATCTGGTCGATATCCGTGATAACTGGAGTGCATCCATGAACGAGTTTCTTAATACACAGCCTTTTTTTGTAAAATATCCATTTAAATTATGGAATTATTTTTTAACCTTTATTTTCATTTTATCATGCAAGCACGCAGCATTAATTAGTTGTGTACATGAAGCATTGAAGGTCAAATCGCAAAAATTGCCGGTTATCATAGTCCCTAATGGAATCAATATTCAAGAGCTATTAACGGTCAAGTCTACATTTGATAGGGACTCTGTCTTAAGAAAATTCAATATAAAATTTAACAATTCTACGAAATTTCTGATATACACCGGAGATTTAAGCACTCCTTATTATAGTCCCGAAATCGTGTTGGATGCTATGCAGAAACTGATTTTAAGTGGATTGGATATCAGATACATTATTCTTGGCGATGGAATTCAGAAAGAAAAAATAGCCATGTTGGCTGAAGAAAAAGGAATAAAGGAAAATATACACCTGCTTGGAAGAAAAACTCACCCGGAAGTATTGGAATTATTGCTTGCAAGCGATGTGGCCGTTTTTTCGCAAATCAAAAATGATACCCAAACCCAGGCAAAATATGCATTCAGTGTCAAAATTTATGAATATATTGCATGCGAAAGACCTATATTAATGATAGCAAACGACAGTGCAATAATTTCCCATATTATAACTGAAAACAATCTCGGCATTTCTCTAAATTGGGATGCGGTTGAGAGAAGTGATAGTTTAAAAAATGCCCTTTTAAATATTCTTGAAAACTATACAAGATATTCTCAAAACGTTTCTGCATATTACAAAAATAATTTGACAGAATTTGATAGGGCTACTGGATTGAATGAGCTCAGTACAGAAGTATTTAAGATTTTAAAATAAGAACCTAATGCAGGGATTTTACTATCCATGTATCAAATCCGCCATTTGAATATATTTTCTGCATTGATGGATCAGACACTATTTTCTCAAAATCAGAATTATTGTATCTCCCTATAACCTTCCATACCCCGGTATATAAATGCCTGTCGTATTCAGAAATCAGAATATATTTATCACGAGAATAAGAACTACCTAACGTAGTGTAGTTGGTATAGTTAAAATGGTCGGGAATTATGCCTTCGGGTCCAATTCCATAGGCTCTTACATCGCCCCTCTCAACCCTTGCTTTTATACCCCATAAGGCATCAACAAAACGGTACGGTTGTTCGGACATAAAAGCACTTACGGCAATCCCGGGATTTTTATTATCAAAAGTCCATTTATACCCATCTATTTCCGCTTGTGTAATTTGTGCATTGGGTTTAAAAATGTAAGGGGAGTCAAACACATTAAATAAACCGATGCCAAAACAAACTGTAAATATGATTAAGATTATCAGGGATGCCATATATTTTTTCGTATTAATTTTTATTAGTTCATACATACCGAAACTTCCCAATATTGTGACAATAATAGCCAGGTATGCCAGTATACGCAGAGCCCCAAATCCCATAGGAACTATCAGAAGCCAAAGCAAAAAAAGAATGAAACCAATAAAAATAATAACCAGAGAAAAAAGATGTTGATATTCGTATTTTCTATGTATGGTTTTTTTAATAATCATCAAAGATGCAATTATAGAGAAAATTATTAATATCAATAAATGTCCGTACAATTTAAGATACAATTCAAGAAAATCAATTCCTCCTATATCTATTTTAATGAGATCGCTTACCATAGCATTTATCGGAGTAGTTGTAACCTCTCCCCAGAGCCATTTAAATATGCTTCTAACAGTCATTCCCCATATCGCGAAAGCGGTTATCCAGGTTACAAAAATTATTATAGCGAGTAACAAAGGAATTGTCGCCCTCTGGCGAAGTTCTCCGAATATTTCTTTTTGGTCTGGATTTAATCGTTCCATTACAAAGAGTGATAATTTGAACATTACAATAGTAAAAATCAAAGCAACTGTAGTTAGCGGATGTAAAAATGAGAGCAATACGATTAATATCAAGAGTAAAAAACTATACGTGGAAGATTTTTTTGAGTTTCTCAAAAAAAATATTGCTATGAATAAAGGATAAAAAAAATTAGCTATCGCGTTCGGGATTATTTGGGCATGAAAACTGCCTAATAAAAGAATACCTCCCGTAGCTGTTGCTATCATGATATGCTCTCTTTTTATAAAAACTGTTTTGGCGAAAAAATACATATTCAACATAAATAATATATTAAAAAATGCAGGCATATATTCAAATAAGGCCATTGGAAGAATATTAGCAATAAGTACAACTTCAGAGAATAACACATGCGTTATCGGATAAAAATTATCTTTCTCAAAAACCCCATAAGATAGTATATCCTTAACCATGCCGATATGTGTCAATGGATCGCCTCTGCCAAAAAAAACATAGCCCTTTAAAACCGGCAGCATTAAGACCAGCATGTTATTTGAAAATATAATGACGAGACCAGCTAACCGATAGTTATCCATTCCGGTAAAGCCGGTTATCAGACTTATCCCGCAGATTATGCTAAAAAATAAAAATACCCATACAATCGCCGGGATATTAGAATAAATAGACTCTTCGTAGCCGGTAACCCTGTTTCTTGAGATTAATATTATATTTGATAAAAATAAAACTATTAAGATAATCAATAATATTTTTAATTGTTGTTCCTGTGAAAATCGATTATATCTCATAATTAATTATTTAATTTTATTTAACGATTCATAGCAGTGTAATATCTTAGTGTATACAATATCCCATGTAAATTTTTCTTCGATTGTCTTTCTTGCATTTTTTCCTAGTTCTTTTCTCATATTATCATCATCCAGAAGCTTCAAGATTGCATCCGCTATTTCCTTCGGTGACCGGGGCGGCACCAAAATTCCATTTTTTCCAGGTATAATCAAATCCCGATTACCCCTGACGTTAGTGGCAATGATTGGCAAACCGCATGCCATCGCTTCCAAAAGAACCGTAGGTATACCTTCGTGATAAGAGGGAAATGCAAATACAGTAGAATTTTGGTACAATCGAACCAGTTGATCTCTTCCCACCTGCCCTAAAAATATAAACTTATCCTGAAGTCCCAATTTTTTGGCTTTCTTTTTCAGCGGATCGAAATCAGGGCCACTCCCTGCCAGAAGAAACAATACATCCGGCCTTTGATTACATATAGACTTTGCACACTCTATCAGGTCAAATAAGCCTTTTTCACGGTCTATACGTCCGGCATACATAATGTATTTGTTTTTATTTTCAATATCGTTTTGTGCCGGGACGAATAATTTTTCATCCACACCGTTACCTATTATAAATATTTTATTGGTATCCATGTAATATTTTTTTAATTCTTGAGCGATTGACCCGGATACCGTCGTAACTCTATCTGAAGTTTGAAGCAGTTTTAATTCTAATGAGTAACTGACGAATCTTGCTGAAATTTTAGATAATATAGAATAAAAAGATGTCAATTTGACATAACGATAATCCACCAGCATAGGTGTATGCAGTGTTGTTATTAGCGGTAATGAGGTTTTTACAAAAGGTGGCAAAGGTGAATGGAAATGCACAATGTCTATCCGGGATTCTATCGACCTGAAAATTTTATTTACAAATATGCCATGCAGATGAATATAAAACGGGTATAGAGGGATAAATCGAACTTTTATTACTTCTACTCCATCAATAACTTCTCTTTGTGTTTTATTCCATGAACCACGGGTTATAATAGTGACTTTATGCCCCTTTTCAATAAGCTTTTTCGAGAGATTATACACATAATTCCCGATTCCTTCTTCTGGCGGATAAGGCGCGGATATTATATAGCAGATATGCATGATTACAATAAATTACTTAGTTCTTATTTAAATCAATTAAATATTCTCTTAATGCTTTAGCTAACCTTATACCCGGTTCAATCTTAGCACCAAAGCTATCAGACACATTCAGTAAGGCCCTTTCTAACTCTCTAACATCATAAATTACCGTTATCTTCTCCTCCCTTTCCAGTTCTTTAGCAATTTCAAGTTGATGGTCATCCACACTCTCTCCATATTTCTTCCTTCTTGGAACTGCTATAACCGGTTTGTCGTGCTCAAGTGCAGTGAGTATCGACCCAACCCCAGCGTGGCATACCACAACTCTTGCATTATAATATAGTACATCGATTTCCTTTTTTGAAGCAAACCTAAAATATTCAGCATATTTTGGCTCGTAAGATGTATTTCCGATTTGCATTACAACCTTTTCTTCTATCACTCCAGCAATATTATCCATCTCTTTTATCAAATTTTCGAACCCAAACATTAGACCGACAGTTACAAATATCAAATTACCTTCCCCCAGTACTTTGCCTTAGTTCCATATTTCTTCAAAAGAGATTCCCACTGAACTAAAAATAAATCTGCAATAGGATATATCAGTTTTCCGCCTCCTGATGGAGTATTTATCCTAGCCAGAGTTTCTATGAATATGACTTTCATCCCCAATACTTTGCCGATATAAGAGAATGGGACAGCGATTTCGCCTCCTCCAGTTGAAATAATCACATCTGGTTTCTCTTTGATTAAAATCTTAAGGGCCTCTATTAGCGTTTTTATTAACATCATTTTAGCCCTAAAACCTTTTTCTTCGAATTTGATAAAATATGCATTTTTAATATTTATCCTTGCTTCAGATTTATATGTCACAAAAAAATAATCATGTCCTTTGAAAGCATCCAATAGGTGCATCATCTCAACGAAATGTCCCCCATGTGTACACGAAAGACAGATTTTCATGATTTTCCGCTCTCTGTTCTTCTATAACCCTCTTCTATCACTTTCAGGGTTTTTAAAGCCTCATCAGGACTAATCTTAAGCTCTGCATTATTTTTTACAGACTCGAAAAAATGATCCAGCTCCTTGAAATAAGGATGGTAGTAATATGTATATGACAGTGGTTCAATTCTTTTTTGCGCAATCCTGCGCAACATGCTCTTCATCCCCTCTTTTACTGCATTAAAATAGATATTCGGAATAAAATCATCAGTCGAGGTGAAATCGGCAGTGCCGTGCAATATGACGCGAAAATTGAACTTTGGGAATACTGATCTTGAGAACCATCCTACATTCACGATGCCTCTTGTAGAGGTCTTATCTGACCTCAGGATCGCGGTAACGTTATCTTCATATGGTAAATTATACCGGTTACCAAATCTGACATGCTCGAGTTTTACATCCTGAAAGAAAAACTGGAACAGATCAATCATATGATAGCCCAAATCTAAAAAAGCCCCGCCTCCGGCTTCATTTGGATTAAAATACCAATCAGGAACGGGGGTCGGCTCTAAAAAAGGACTGAATGGTCCATTGCCGATATTTTCCAGCGTGGCAATTTCCACACCACCAAGCATGCCGTTATCATACATTCCTTTCAACTTTTCAATAGAATCAATAAACCGGCAGTTGCACCCGACCATGAATTTCCTGTTGTGTTTTCTAACTGCATCTAAGATCATTTCACCCTCTGCTGCTGTATTCGCAAGAGGCTTCTCCATGAATACATCCATTCCATTTTCCATTGCAAGAATTCCGCTTTTAACGTGCAGAAAGTGCGGCAAGGTGATTAAAACGACATCAACATCACTCTTTTCGATCAGTTCTGTATAATCCTTATAAAGACTCTTAATTCCCCGCGACTTCGCCCATTTGAGATTTTTCTCGGATGCATCCGCCACTGCGGTCACATTTACACCATCTATAAATTTACAGTTCATCAAATGCAATTTCCCCATCTTGCCAAGTCCAAGCACTCCAACGTTTATCATCAAAGATCACCCAATAATGGTGGAACAACATCTCCTGTTGCACCCGTGTATAATTTTATACCTTTTAACTGCAAATCCCATAAAAGAGTAAAAAGGAAGTTGTTAACTTTTGGAAACTGTTTTTTAAGGTCATTAATATCTTCACCGACAATATTCACATCCGAGTTCCCAACTCCGGTTTTCTTTGCTAATCCTATAAATTTAATCTTGTATGGATTATTATATCCTATAATCTTCGCAGCAGTAATATCAACGGCCAATGAATCTGTCCCGGCGATTATCGTTCCGAGTTTGATCGGATATCTTCCGAGAGCGACAAGGCTATCTACAACAGTTAAATCCGGCTTTATTGCGCTATTTACCCCAACAATCACCTCGTGAAGATAGGGATGATATCTGGCTTTTATAGGATTATGTATGCAGCCAAACAGGTTTTTCATAGCGCATGTCAATGGTATTCTACGGGGCACTTTTAATTTAGGAACATTAATAATCAAATCAGAATCAAGCATGCTTTTAGGCAGTGGGATTTTCAAATTACCCGCTTTTGTCTCGACATCAATCTCTCTAAAGTCATCATTACATAAGTTAAACAATTCCACATTTTTTTCAGCCGCCAAATCAGTATATCCGAGCATCATAAAGACATGCCGGGTTTTCATTGCGGTCGCATCAGCTTCCGCTATTCGTATGTTTGCGTCAGGATTACAGAACTCACGCACATAATCTATGATGGCGGATACAACTCTTTTGTCTGTGGTTTCGCCTGTTGAAGCATCCCAATAGTAGCAGAGATTCGGTTTTATTATGACAGAATTTACTTTTCTGGGCTTAAAATCTGTTTTTTCTATTGCTTCAAAAACTGCTTTCTTTACATCATCTTTACTGCATTTCGATAAGCTTACTGTTGTTTTCATAACCATCACTTAACTTAGATTTTTTTATAGTATAAACTGCTTATTAAACAAGTTTATACTCCATGGCAATTTCCTATCAGGCTTCTATCTCAGCATATTGATTGATTATTTTGGCTTCATGAGTAGCATGTACAAAGTTTTCTATAGGAACTTTATGCTTTGCTTCATTGAATTTCTGCTGCCACATGTTTATCTGCTCTATTGCAAATTTCGCCTGCATAACGGGATCAAGTCTATAAAATTCTCGATCTACATCTTGTAACAAAATTTTTAGTTCTTTATTTTTTTCTTCCATCTTTTTTGCCTCCTATTCAGACTTATATTTTAATTATATGACCATGTGCCCTTTTTTTGCAGGCATATCCTGATAGCCTACCGGCTGTAAGATTTGGGTAGGATGATTTACTCCCGTCCTTCCAGGTAAGCCCGATTCAGCAATTGATTCTTGTTTTATGACAGTATTCTTACTTTCGTTGGTGCCAATTTCAACGAAGTCCAAAAAAATTGGGCAGCGCACTATTTTGAAGTTATTTTCCACTATGTAGAGCCTTTCTATTGTTTTTCCGGTAATACCTGCTTTTAATAGTTTAACCCTTTCTTGTGAAGTTTCTAACATATCCTTATCCCCCTATCCATTAATCTTTTTCAGCCTATCACCATAATTCTTTACCTTTTTATCCGGGAACTTCCCAACATTTCGGCTACTCCCTTCAATTTCTCCGATAAATGTCTCCCATTCTCTGTTAACTCATAGTATTCAGGGATTGGATTGCATTTTGCTACAAAACCTTCCGCTAAAAGAAAGTCAAAATACCTCTGGAAATTTCTCCAGTCAAGATATGCCCTTTGCATTATCCGGGTCTTTTTCACTTTCTCCTCTTCCTGAATTACCTTAAGAATATCCAAAATTACTTCCCATTTACTTCTCTCTCTTTTCATTTCTACTCCCTTTACTGATAATGATAAGCCACATTGATCTTCGTTCGTATTGCTATCTTGTTCACAATACTCAAGTCACACCAACTTGTACTCCATATCAGCGGTACAATCCTTTAAATAACTTCAGCTAGGAAGAACATATGTTCGAAGCACATATCATTTTTTTTATAAATTATCCTATTTTTATTATATATAAGCGAAAACGCAATGCTTTGGTATTATTTACCTTATGCTTTCTGAACAATTTTCTGAAACCAGAAATTTTAAATTTTCTTTTGTAAAACTAGATAAAAAATTGAATATGTGTTTACTCATAAAGAGAATGACATGATGAGGTATGGGATTAAAATTTTTGGAACTCCCATCTTAATCCAATATCGCATTCGCTTCCTTCAATCTCTCCGATAAATTTCTACCATTCTCTGTTATTTCATAGTATTCAGGATCCGGATTACACTTCGCTATAAAACCTTTTTCTAATAGAAAATCTAAGTATCTCTGGAAGTTTATCCAGTCAATATTTGCCCGCCTCATTATTCGTGTCTTTTTCACTTTTTTTTCTTCCCTGGTTACTTTAAGAATATCCGAGATTATTTCCCATCTGCTTCTTTCTTTTTTCAATTAAATCACTCTCAACACACCCCGTTTTTGCATAGACAAGACAAAGCAAAATAACTTCTCATTACTACATATATTTTTCCATGTATATAATTATAATCATAATCATCATTATTATGGTTATTAATAATGCAACCTGAATAGTCTTCATCTCTCTATCTCCGTTCACCTCTGCCGCAATTAATTATTGACAACAATTCCAATCCAATAGAGATAAAATCTCAGTTAAATATATCTTCTAAAGAATGCCCACACGGTTTCCATAACTTTTGTTATTATGTTATGAAAATAATCTATTACTGCATGCTCAATCCCGCTCTTTCCGATTGTGTTGTTGTTGCCGGTATCATTCTGCACTGCCATAATGTTATGAAACTCAAAAGCGCCAATGTCATACCCAAAACCTTGAGGTCGCAGATTCCAGTCAAAATCCATGCCTGGAGCGCCAATCGGTGAACCTCTGTCTATGGCGGGAGAAGTGCTTTGCAGATGGAAGTCACCGCCTGCGGGATTCACGAACTCGGGGTATTGTGCTATATAATTAGTGCCAACGCAGGGAGTATTGAACATAATATTGTGATCTATTGTAACAGTACCTGATAATACACTCATTCCTGTATTACTGAAAATGTTATTTCGTATTATAACGTTTTCAACTTTAGGTAAGCCGCCTCCCACATCAACTCCATATGTCCCCTCGAAATCATTGTTTATTATTCTGACATTCTTTATTGTTCCTGCTACATTCACACCACGAATATAAAACGGACCCACTCTCAAGGAAGAATTGCCACCATAAAAAATATTATTATATATGCTGATATTGTCGATAACAGCAGTATAATTATACCTGATATCATTATCTTCATTCTGTAAAACAGCAGCAGCTTTTATAATATTGTTATAAACATCAATATTAGATACCGTACCCCGGGCATCGAAATATAAAACCGCTTGGGATGAGGGCTTAAAAGTATTATTATAGACCTTACCGTTCTTTGTATTATCTTTCATATTCAGCCCCTCTCCGTTAGCATTGGCAAAAGTGTTGTCTCTCACTATAAATCCATCCAGGCCGCTTAATGTTGCTGCTTCAATCCTGGCAGAGCCTGGGAGTGCTTCAATATCGTTATTCTCAAGAATGAGGTTATGGCCGTCTCCATAAGCTTTGTCGTACCATCCGTACCTGAACGGCGCATCAGAAAAAATCGAGACCATTTTATTGTTCCTTATCGTTATATTATTTCCTCCTCCGGGAGGGCGTGGAATTATATCTATTGCGGTTCCACCATTTACAAAGTTAAACCCATCAATAGTGATAAAGTTTTTATCTACATAAAATCCGCCGCCGCTAATCGTGACCGTCTCCCCGGGATACACAACAAACTTAATGTCATTATTCGATGTTCCGGACTTTTTGGTAACGACATGTTCGCTGTATGTTCCGGTCATGACGTAAACCGTCTCGCCTGCAACCATCGTATTCGCCGCTTTCTGGATTGTCAGCCATGGCCATGATTCTGTACCCGGATTGGTATCATCCCCATTCATTGCTATATAATAGGTATTACCTGAAGTTAGAGGAACACACATAGCTATTATGACAACAATTACAATAGCCCTCAGAAACAAAGTATCAAAACGCAGAAAAAGAAATGCTATAGGCAAATAAATACCCCTTTTCAGGCATTTATGACTGCTTTCATGCTATCGCTCCCTTTACAATTTCCTCCGCAACCTTATATAGCCCTGCGCACTCATTTTTGGATTCAACTGTTATTCTTATTTTCGGCTCTGTGCCACTTGGGCGCACAAGTATCCACCCCTCCTCAAGGTCCACCCTGACGCCATCGAGTGCATTTATTCTCCCAAGCTTCTCTAATTCTTCGGTTATTCTGATCATAGCTATCTTTTTATCTTGGCATGGAAAAGCGCCA
This sequence comes from uncultured archaeon, assembly GCA_902386255.1. GTDB lineage: Archaea > Halobacteriota > Methanosarcinia > Methanosarcinales > Methanoperedenaceae > Methanoperedens. The sequence continues at coordinate 37,655 of CABMII010000161.1, read as the reverse complement.
CGTTTCATAGGATACTCGGGTATTGCATCAAGCAACGTGCTAAAATTCCCTTCCTCTTCCAGCATTTCGACGAGTTTAGCTGCTGCAAGGATGCCATCGGGACAATAGGATATCCTGGGGAATATCCATGCGCCGGAAGGCTCACCTCCGAAATCCCCTTCTATTTTATTAAGCTCTTCAGAAATATAGACGTCTCCGACTTTTGTGCGTGAGATTTTTATTCCTTTAAGGACGTCATCAATAACCCGTGAAGAATCAACGGGAACTGCTATTGCTCTTTTAGCTTCCCTGACCGCAAAGAAGGCAAGCATTTTATCCCCGGCGACAAAGCGCCCCTGATTATCAACCGCCATCATCCTGTCCGCATCCCCATCATTCGCTATACCCAGGTCTGCACCTGTGGCTTTTACAACACTTTTTAAATGACTGAGATTCTCTTCATCCGGTTCAGGATTTCTTCCCGGGAAATGCCCATCTGGCTGGGAATTTAGCGTTATCACATGGCACCCCATCTCTCTAAGGACATACGGGGTGAGCGCAGAGCCTGCACCGCATCCGCAATCCAATACAATATTCAAGCTTGCACTTTTAGTATTTTTCAATATAGTCTCGCTATGCTTTTTTAGAGCATTTTCCATCACGCCCAGACTTCCCGTTTTCTCCCAGCTTGCATACCTGAACCTTTCTTTGTTTAGTACATCCTCTATCTCTTCCTGATGTTTTGTATCAAAGGACATTCCCTTTTTAAAAATTTTCATTCCGTTGTACTGGGCAGGATTATGGGAAGCAGTAATCATAATACCGCAGTCAAAATCATGTGAGGCAAGGGCAAGCGTAGGTGTAGGAGCCATCCCGAGTTTAACCACCTCGCTTCCGGCTGAGAGAAGACCTGCAACGACAGCGCTTTCCAGCATCTCGCTCGATACACGGGGGTCATGCCCTATAATTACATTTGAATAAATACTTCCCACTGCAAGCCCGAAATTCAGTGCAAGCTGAGGAGTTATTTCTCTGTTTGCGAGACCTCTCATCCCTGAAGAACCGAACTTTGAATATTTGGCAGTATGTTCGTAATCCTTTGCAATAAAATATGAGGGAAACTGAATGCTATTATCACAGTTCTCAGTTTCTGTATGGTGCAGTATTCTCATCATGAATATTACTTCCTGCTGTATTCGAATAAACCTCTAGAAATTAATGTTATTTTAATTCCTTCATCATAATAGAAATGCTGTTTAATATTAATCCTGTGAACATAGCAAAAATACCTATTAGCAATATTAACATTGCAATCATGGCTTTTCCTATCCAGAACTGACTTAAGATATAGTATCCATAAAATGTTTGTAAAGATAAAAACCCTCCAATGCTCATTAGCACTAATCCAAGTATCCCGAAATAAAGTAGTGGATGTTTTCTTTGCAACTGGTCCATTATCGTACCAAGGACGCGAAATCCATGACTAACGGGATTAAAAGTTGATCCGTTCACGTCGTACCTGCATCCGATGGGGACCTCCTTTATCCTGAGATTGGACTCTCTGGCTTTTTGTATCATCTCGGATTCCACACCCATTCCATTTTCAATTAATTTAATTGAGTTAATTGCCTTTCTTGAGAGGGCACGGAAACCGCTCTGAGAGTCAGTAATAGATGTCCCTGAACATAAGTTGGTTGACAGGGTGAGTATGTGCTGCCCGATCCTTCTGTATAATGGTATCTTGCTCTTTTTATCGAGAAATCGTGAACCATTAACCAGATCAGCTTCACCGTTTCTTATTGGTTCAAGAAGCCGCGGGATCTCATCGGGATTATGCTGGCAATCTGCATCAAGAAGCACAACCACATCAACGTCCATTTTCTTTGCTTCTTCAAGAATAGTCTGAATTGCTTTACCTTTACCCTGGTTCTCCTTGTGTTTTATTACCCTTGCGCAAGCCAGCGAAGCAAATTTACCTGTTCTGTCTGAACTGCCGTCATCTACGACAATGACCTCATCCACAAAAGAGCGTGTACCCAATACCATGGTACCGATATATTCTTCTTCATTATATGCAGCAAGTCCTGCAATTATTCTTGGTCTATAAGTATCGACAGATAATTTAATTTCATCTTTTTGCATATTATTTAAGATTTTATTTTTATTTTTTCTATTACCATTATCCTCGCCAAATATAGGACTCAGAACATGCGGGTTTTCTCCTATCACCGACGCATTAAACTTTGGGCTGTCCGGATTTGGAAAAACTTCTTTTGATACCTCATTTAATGTCGTTAATGCCACGCTTGCATTTTTTATCTGGCTATGTTTCATAATATACTCTCATGTTTTTAATCCAGGACGATAACTGGCAAATCCAGAGTAATTTCTTTAGAGCATGCATTGCCATATGTTCTTAAATAACTTAAAGAAGTATTAGCACATGTTAGAAAAATATGCCAGTAGCATAGGGTAAAAACACTCAGATATTTATTAATCAGAGAGCTTATTCATTTTCATAGAATGGCGGTTATGTTAGAAACTTCACAAGAGAGAGTGAAATTATTAAAAGCGGGTATAGATATCAAAACAATAGAAAAGCTTTATTTGATATACAATAATTTCAAATTAGTACAAAGTCCGCCGCCAAAAGAAAATTTATAGTTGTTAATTTTTTGCTGCTTCTTGCTTACATGATGTGCCTCCAGCAGATGCATTTACTAGTTATGATTATTTAAATGATTTAGTCATTTTAAAAATTTGGATCCCTTGCGCCTTGGACAGCCAGGGGATTGATGGATAGAGATAGGTTCTAGCAGAGGTTGTGTAACCACCACTATGCCACCTCTGCTGTAACAATTATAACCACTATGAATCCATCTCTGGATTATAGGAATTTGGCGGGCTGGTAGAAGTGTTTTTTTTTAGCAAAGTAATATATGTCTGTAACAAATGCCTTCGCTAGTTGAAGTTATTTAAAGGCAGATGCAAGAATGTAATTGAATGAAACGCAGAAACAAGTGGGAAATAATCCTGGATATTCTCAAATTAATACAGGAAAAGAAAAAAGTGAACAAGACCCGGATAATGCAGGGGACATATCTTGACGGGAGAGCTTTCCAGAGATATTTTAATTATCTGTTAGACGAAGGTCTGGTAGCAAAAAGTAATAATGATTTTGAATTTTATGAATTGACAGCGGAGGGGAGGGTTGTATTGGATAAATTAAAAGAAGTGAACAAAATGATATACCCTTCTCTACAATAAATTGCAGCCTCTGAAGGCGCGAAAGTATCAACGTTCTTCTCTGAAAATTAGCACCGGGCCTTGCACCCGGTTTGTTTGTTGTATGCTTTTGCTACCTGCTTGTGGCACATGTTCTTACTAGTTAAAGTTATTTAAAGAAATGAGTGGCAGGCTGTATGGATAATCCTGAATATATGTACGGTGAAGGCAATGAAAAAAATACATATTCCAATAGCAAAACCAATTACAACTAATGAAGAATTGAAAGCCATTGAAGAAGTGTTAAAATCTGGATTGCTTGCCCAGGGAAAGGCTGTTGGCGATTTCGAAGATGCATTTTCAGATTATATCGGTGTAAAAAATTCAATAGCAGTTGGCAATGGTACAATTGCTCTGGATATCGCACTCAAGGCGTTAGGCATTAAACAGGGAGATGAAGTAATCACTACGCCATTCACATTCATAGCCTCTGCAAACTCTATTCTGTATCAAAACGCAAAACCTATTTTTGCTGATGTAGATGATAAAACTTTTAATATTAATCCGGATGAGGTCAGGACAAAAATAACAGGCAAAACAAAAGCAATAATAGGGGTACATCTTTTCGGGCACCCTTTTGATATTAAAGCGATGACGGAGATATGCGAAGAAAATAATTTACTTTTAATTGAGGACTGTGCGCAGGCGCATGGCGCCGAATACTACGGACAAAAAGTGGGAGGTTTCGGCACAGGATGTTTTTCATTTTATCCCACAAAAAATATTACAACGGGAGAAGGTGGGTTAATAACCACCAATGATACCCGAGCAGCAGAATTATGTAAATTGCTCAGGAACCACGGCCAGAGTTCAAAATATTATCATACGATATTAGGGTATAACTATAGAATGACCGATATCCAAGCGGCTATTGGAATTGTCCAGCTTAAAAAACTGGACGAATTTAACAGAAAAAGAGTCCTGAATGCAGAGTATCTGAATAGACATATAAAATTAGATGGATTAGAAATTCCACATAAAGAAAGAAATGTCAGGCACGTTTACCACCAGTACGTCGTGAAAATTGATAAAGATTTAATAAACAGGGATGAATTTGCCAGATACCTGACCGACAACGGTATTGGGTGTGCAATCCACTATCCTTTGCCAATACATAGACAACCTTTGTACCGGGATTTGGGCTATACAGACGAAAATGTTAACTGCCCTGTTGCTGCCAGATTGGCAGAGGCGGTTTTGAGTTTACCTGTTCATCCTTTATTAACCGGGGAGGATTTGAAATATACTGTTGAAATAATAAATAATTTTGGTGGGATAAAATGAAAATAGGTGTAATTGGAACCGGATTAATGGGTAAAAACCACGCCAGAGTTTATTCCGAACTTAAGGGAGTGGACGAGATATATGTTTTTGATGTAAACAAAGCTAATGCGACATCGATAAAAGAGCTGGACGTTATAAGCTGCGACTCTCTGAAAGAGCTGTTAGTAAATGTTGACGCTGCCAGTATCTGCGTCCCGACAAAGTACCATCTTGAAGTTGCCAGGGAAGCTATTGAAAACGATGTCCATTGCCTGATAGAGAAACCAATTGCATTATCGGTACAAGATGGACAGGAATTAGTTAATCTATTAAAAAACAAGAAGCTGGTTGTCGGAATCGGACATATCGAGCGATTTAATCCAATCGTTAAAGAGATTGAAAAAATGATAGAAGATCCGATTTATGTTGAAATGAAAAGGCATAACCCGGCATCAGCAAGAATAACGGATAGTTCTGTTGTCGAAGACCTGATGATACATGATATAGACATTCTATTCAATATCCTGTTTAATATGAAAAATTATAGAATCTCCAGCGCAGGAAATAGTGATGTATGCAAAGCGCTGATCGCTTTTAATGGTTCGATTGTCTCGCTTTCCGCAAGCAGAAAAGCATCTAAAAAAATACGGTCTATATATATTGAAGACACTAAATTTACAATAGAAGCGGACTTCATGACCCAGGAAATTTATACTTACTGGAAACCGGGGGTATACGGCGTTGAAAATGAAAAGTATATGCAGGAAAATATAATCGAGAAGGTTCTGGTTAATAAGGTAGAGCCCTTGAAAGTGGAATTAAGGACTTTTGTTGATTGTGTAAAAAAGAAAGAGGAGTTTCCAATCACTCCCTGGCAGGCTTTAAACAATATAAGAATATGCGAAGAAATTAAAAGCGTGCATATGAGCTATTCCAGGGAGCCGGCTTTGAGTATGGTAATGTGAAATTATAAGAGATGTAAAAATGAAAATTTTAATAATATCTCCTCATACTGACGATGGTGAACTCGGAGCAGGGGGAACTATATGTAAATTTATCAGGGAAAGGAATGAAGTCTTTCATGCAGTTTTCTCCTGTTGCGAGGAATCATTGCCTAAAACGTGTCTTCCCAACACGCTTGAGAAAGAATTTTTAGGCGCTCAGTCCGCATATGGAATAAAAAAAGAGAATATATTCATATACCGGAATAAAGTCAGGCATTTTCCTGAAGTGAGGCGGGAAATACTTGAAAGCCTGGTTGCACTCAAGAAAAGAATCAGACCGAACCTTGTCCTTTCGCCTTCATTAAACGATTTTCATCAGGATCATAATGTTCTTGCACTAGAATGTATAAGGTGTTTTAAAAGCGAGGCTTCGATAATATCTTATGAACTTCCTTGGAACAATCTCACATTCCAAAAGACCTGCTTTGTAAAATTGACAAAAGACGATATCGAGAAGAAATGGAATGCATTGATGTCTTATGCTTCACAATTTGAATTGAATAGACCTTATTTTTCAAAAGAATATATATTTGCGCTTGCAAGGATGAAAGGAATCGAATGCGGTTCAGAATATGCTGAATCGTTTGAGGTAATAAGATGGATGATCCCAACTAACGGTTATGGCAAATCGGAGAGCCCAGATGCTTAATAGACTCCGTGGAGTTATATTATGAAAATTCTGGTAACTGGTGGTAATGGATTTATAGGCTCGCATCTGTGCAGATCTTTGTTAGAAGAGGAACATGAGGTATTCGCACTTTCCCGCAATCCTGAAAACGAGCGCATAGCTTCCTCATCGGAACGAAGGAATTTCCATGTGTTGGCTTGCGATATACAAGATCTTTCTAAATTACAGGAGATAATGGAGACAAATAAAATCGATGCTGTTATCCATCTCGCTGCCTATGTAAGTGAAAAGCGCATGGAATCGGCCCGTAATCTTATGTGTTTTAATACTAATGTGAAGGGGACCCTAAATGTACTCCATGCATGCTTTTTATCGGAAGTTTCAAAGATAATTTACGCCTCAAGTATGGGAGTCTATGGAAAGCCAGAACACCTGCCTGTTAAGGAAAATCATCCAAGGAATCCTCTGGACTTCTATAGTTTGACGAAATTACAGGGTGAAAATTATTGTAATTTTTATGCCCAAAACTATAACATTCATATGGTGGTGCTGCGCTACGCCGGCGTTTATGGCACTGGTAAGAATAAAGGAGCGGTTTACAATTTTACGAGGCAAGTTTTAAATGGAGAAAATCCCAGGATTTCTTCAACCGGGAATCAGACCAGGGATTTTGTGTATGTCAAAGATATTGTGAGCGCTACTCTGAGAGCATTAAATATCATTGATGAAATTAAATATGATATTTTCAACATAGGGAGCGGAAGAGAGACATCAGTTAATGAACTCCTCGATAAAATCATTAATATCACCGGGGAGAATATTGATTTTAAATATGCACCGGAAAAGTGTGCGGATAGATTTGTTCTGGATATAACCAAAGCATATAAAGTTCTGGATTATCGTCCTCGTCCTTTTGATGGCTCTCTAGCAGAGTTCATACAACTTGTTAAATCAGGAGGTTAAACATGAAAATTCCATCGACTATGCCATTCTTTAGAGAAAATGATATTCATGAAATCTCAGAAGAATTGCAGAAGATTTTGAGAAATGGCCGGCTGATATTGGGGCCATACACGCGCGAATTTGAGAGAAACTTTAGAGAGTACTGCGGGGTAAAACATGCGGTAGCAGTCAGTTCATGCACAGCAGCGCTTGAAATTGTCCTGCGCTATTTTGATGTGAAGGGAAAAGAAGTAATTGTGCCTACCAATACTTTTGTGGCCACGTCAAATGCTGTTGTATATAGTGGCGGGACTCCCGTCCTTGTTGATATAAATCCCGATACATTGTGCATGGATCCCCGTGCTCTCATAGAAAATATAACCCCTGAAACGAAAGGTGTTATAATAGTCCATATTGCCGGCATTATAACCCCTGAAATAGAGGAAATCAAACAAATTTGCAAGGACATGAACTTATTCCTGATAGAAGACGACGCTCATGCGCATGGAGCCATGATTAACGGGCAAAAAGCAGGAAGCCTCGCGGATGCAGGCTGCTTTTCATTCTATCCAACAAAGGTAATGACTACCTGTACAGGCGGGATGATAACCACTAACGACGATGGTCTGGCCGATTATGCTATCAGCCTTCGCCATCATGGTGTAGGCAAGGACTTAGAGAATATAGTAAACCTGGGAAATGACTGGCTTATGGATGAAATAAGCGCTTTACTGGGAATATATCAACTGAAAGCATTAGAGGACAACGTAAAGCGGCGAAATGAGATAGCCCGGGGATATGCCGAATACCTGGAAAATATAGAACAGATAGAATTATTCACAGCTCCACCGAACATTCGATATAGTTATTATAAATATCCTGTTGTTCTCTCCCGAAATATTGATAAAAAGAAGCTGATTGGAAAGATGGAGAGTGAGTATGGTATACATCTGGGATCTGCCTATGACCCGCCAAGCCATCTCCAGCCGGCATATCAAAAAGTATTCGGGTACAAAAAAGGGATGTTTCCTAAAGCTGAGGGAATCCTCAAAAGAGTGGTCTGTTTGCCCATGTTCGTGCAGATGACGGATGAACAGATAAAATATGTTTTACAATCTTTCGAAAAGGTAATTTCAAATATTTTAATAGAGGAGGGAAGAGTTAATGATAGTAAGTATCCATCAACCGAACTATCTGCCGTGGCTGGGATATTTTTATAAAATAGCAAATAGCGATGTATTTGTAATTCAAGATAATCTTCTTTATATCAAAAAAAGTTTTATAAATAGAAATACAATCAAAACGCCCCATGGTGCACAGTGGCTGACTTTGAACGTCCTATCAAAAGGCCGAAGTGGACAACTCATTAACGAGGTTGAAATCGATAATAGTATTCAATGGGGCAAAATTCATTTGAAGACCATGGAAGCAAATTATGGAAAAGCATCTTATTTTCAGGAGTACAGGGACCAATTTGAAAGTATTTATCAGGAAAAATGGGAAAGTCTGGCAGACCTGAACGAAACTTTAGTCAAGCTGGTTTGCGAGATGTTGTGTATCAAAAACGTGAAATTTGTACGTACATCCGAGCTTGGAGTTGATGGAAAAAGTACGAACCTGTTAATCAATATATGCAAAGCAGTAGGCGCAGATACCTATCTTTCCGGAATTGGCGGGAAAAAATACATGGATGAAGAGCTATTTGAAAAAGAGGGTATAAAACTAAAGTACTCTGAATTCCAGCATCCAGTTTACAATCAGTTGTTCGGTGATTTTGTTCCTAACTTATCAGTGATTGATTTCATATTTAATGAAGGAGGTTCGAATTTTTCGAACTTTAAAGATAATAAGGAATAAAAAGGGGTATTTAATGAATTATTTCAAACATCCGACCGCGATTGTGGAAAGTAAAAACATCGGAAAAGGGTCTAAAATATGGCATTTTGTCCATATACGGGAGCATTCGGTAATCGGACAGAACTGCAATATCGGGAAAAGCGCTTATGTCGATACAGGCGTTAAAATCGGGGATAATGTAAAAATCCAGAATTTCGTATCGATATATCAGGGAGTTGAAATAGAAAATGATGTTTTCGTTGGTCCGTCTGCTGTTTTTACAAACGACCTGTATCCGAGGGCATTTATCTGGGTAGAAGACAGGGTAATTCCGACTATTGTTAAGAAGGGGTCAAGCATCGGCTCCAACGCAACGATTATTTGCGGGGTAACAGTGGGAGAGTACGCCCTGGTCGGGGCAGGCAGTGTAGTTACAAAAGATGTTCCACCGTTTGCTCTCGTGCTCGGGAATCCTGCACGTCTGAAAGGTTTTGTGTGTTACTGCGGGAAAAAAATGAACACTGTCATTGATGACCGGGAAGAAAAGGTTGTTTATAAATGCGAATGCGGAAAAATAATTGATATTAAAAAAGAGTGGATATACAATGCATAAAATAGCAGTGATTGGCCTTGGAAAGGCAGGATTGCCGATTGCAGGCGTAATTGCAAAGCATGGATTTGAAGTCACCGGCGTTGATATTGATGAAAGAAAATGCGATATTATCAACAGGGGGATGAATCCAATCCCGGATGAGCAGGGGCTGGATGAACTTATAAAAAATCACGGCGGTAAAAATATCTTCGCAACCGCAAAATACGAAGATGCAAGAGATTGTGATTTTTTTATTGTCATTGTTCCGTTATTTATCGATAAGGTCCACAATCCGGATTTCAGTATTCTTGAAGATGCATTCCGGAATGTCGGGAAAATCCTGAAAAATGGCGATTGTGTCGTTCTGGAGACAACAGTTCCTCCCGGTACGACCGAAACCGTTGTTAGAGAATGGCTGGAAGAGGAGAGCGGTTTGAAATTCGGCGAGTTTTATCTGGCTTATTCACCTGAGAGGATTATGACCGGTTTCAGCATCTCCAGACTAAGAGATTTTCCAAAAGTGATTGGCGGCGTTGATGAAAGAAGCGGTAACATGGCGTTTGAGGTTTATGAGAAATTTATTCCGAAATTGCACAAAGTTTCATCTGCACGCACTGCAGAATTTATTAAGGTGATAGAAGGCTGTTACAGGGATGTGAATATTGCCCTGGCAAACGAATTGTTCAAGATAGCCGGCGAACTTGAAATTGACTTTTATGAAGCAAGGGATTATGCGAATCACCAATACTGTAACATCCACCTGCCATCTACAGGGGTTGGCGGGCATTGCATTCCATTTTATCCATGGTTTTTAATAAGGGAAATGGAACGACGGGGAAAATACGACCACAGTAATCTTTTGAGAACCGGAAGGGAAACAAACGACCTTATGATCAATTACTGGGCTGAGAAAATTATTTTGGAATGCCTGGGAATTAATAAATTCCTTGGCGAAGTAAAAGTATGCATCAAGGGAATAACATATAGAAAGGGAATTAAAGAATTGATCAACAGTATGAATCTGGCCCTGGCGTATCTGCTGGTAAAAAAAGGCTTGAATGTTTTTGTTTATGATGAACTTTTCACAGAAGATGAACTCAAGAAACTGGATTTGAGGTTAATAGAACCAAAAGATGCAGACCTGGTGTTTGATTGCTTTACGTTGAGGCTGGAACTTCCCAAAAAGAGTTAACCTAACATAAAAGCTGCTCTGCCAGCAGCAGGAAAATGGAACGATTAACACTCTGTTCTTTCATCGGGTAAGCTTTATCCGGATTAGCGTATAAAAATATTTCAAAATCTGTTTCAAGTTTATTTAAATCTAAATTAAATTCCTGTTCCGGTATACCAATAAATTGTTCGCCGTTAACTGGCATAATCCTCCTCACATCCCATAATTCACCCTACTTTTTCGTCCCGAAACTTCCGTTTAAATCTAACACCGCAGCTACGTCCTTTAATCTCTTCGATAAATTTCTCCCCTTTTCTGTTATCTCATAGTATTCAGGATCCGGATTACATTTTGCTATAAAACCTTCCGTTAAAAGAAAATCAAAATATCTCTGGAAATTTCTCCAGTCAAGATATGCCCTTTGCATTATCCGGGTCTTTTTCACTTTTCCTTCTTCTTGTGTTACCTTAAGGATATCCGAGATTATTTCCCACTTACTTCTCCCTCGTTTCATCTCTGCTCCCTAGCCTGCTGCTTCGATAAAACATATTGACTTCGTATAGCTATCCTGTTCATAATATTCAAGTCGCAACTAACTATTTGCATTTCATACCACCCACTCAATTCTTTAAATAACTTTAACTAGTAAGAACCCATGCAAAAAGCATATATCAAAAGCATACACGGTGAATACAATGTCTGTATTCGAGGGGTGTGTAATAATCTATCGCGGACACACTGAGACCGTTAATTTTAAGTTCGTTTAGGTATGAACTGACCGGTATGGAATTGAAATCGGATTTAGACATAATATCATCGTATAGCTGTATGAACACCAAACACCAAAGGATATAAAACCAATTCCCGAGCCATGGTTACAGTAATGGAGCTTTACCAGCTCTTGCCAAAAACCAACTGCAAGATATGCGGCGAATCCACATGCATGGCTTTTGCGGTTGCACTTCTGGGAAGGAAAAGGAACATATCTGATTGTACGCCTTTACTTGAAGGGAATTTTAAAAAACAGAAAGAAAAACTGGAAGTCCTTCTTTTGCCTTCAGCCGGAGCCGAGGAAACCGGAATGATAGTCCATCCCGAACTTTGTACTGGCTGTGGAAATTGCGTGGTTGCATGCCCCGTGGACGTGGCAAACGACCCCAGAGGCGCCGCTATCGGATGCGCTCCCACAAACGATAAAGTGATATTCAAGGTGGTTGACGGCAAAGTGATGGCTTCAAATATCAAGGAATGCCGCCGTTTCGGGAAGAACAGGGTGCTCTGTTATGCGTGCATAGACCCGTGCCCGACAGGCGCCATCGAGTTCGTGTAGGTGTTTCAATGGCAACCTGCCCCGGATGTGCTTTATTATGCGATGATATTGATGTAATAGTTGAAAACAACAGGATAAAAGAGACGCGAAACGCATGCAGGCGGGGGGCAGCAAGGATGAAAGGCTGCTTTAACAGGCTGGCGCCGTCAATAGCCCAGAAGCCTGTAGATATTGAAAGTGCCATCAGGAAAGCCGCCGAAATACTCAAAGTAGCTAAATCGCCAATGCTTTTTGGCTTTAGCAACTCAACATGCGAAGCCCAGGTAAAAGGAATCCAACTGGCAAAAAAATTGGGAGCAATAATAGATGATACCTCATCCTTCTGCCAGGGGCTCCTGATTGAAACGATATTCCAGGAAAAATTCAGGACGTGCATGCTTGAAGATGTAAGGAACAAAGCTGACGTTCTTGTCTATTGGGGGTCGGATGCGCAGGACTCTGAGCCGCGGCATCTTTCCAGGTTCTCGTATTTTCCCCGTGGTGAATCCCGGCAGCGCGGGTACGAAGAAGACCGGATCGCCGTTGCAATAGATGTGCGTGAATCCAACACCGCAAAGATATGCAAGGGGCATTTTTACAGGATACAGCCAAAGGGCGACAGGGAATTTATCCTTGCACTGACAGACGCCCTTTCAGGAAAAGTCCCTGCGTATGAGCCAAAAAAAATACTTGAGCTGGCAGCCATATTGAAAAAGGCAGAATTCGGAGTGATTTTTGCAGGTATTGGGCTGACATATTCGATAAAAGAGGATATGGAGATTCTTGTCGCGCTGGCAGATAAGCTTTCGAATTTCCACATTATGCCAATGGTAGGTCATTACAATATGCGAGGTTTTAATGAAAACCTGTTTAAAGAAACCGGGTTCGTGAACCGGGTAAAATTTGAGGGAAAAGCCGTCCAGCATAGTCCAGCCGAAGTGCTGGACACGCCCTCCAGAGGCGTGACTCTGGTTCATGACGATAAATATTCAATCGTTGAAGCGCTTCGGAATGAAAGCATAGACGCCCTGCTCGTCGCGGGTTCTGACCCGCTGTCAAGCCTGCCCCGCTCCCTCGTCCGGCATCTTGCATCCATACCGGTGATATGCATAGACCCGTGTGTTACCATGACTTCAAAGATAACAGCCGTAACAATCCCGTGTGCCGTGTCTGGAGTGGAATCAGGCGGCACAGCCGTGAGGATGGACGGGAAAAAAATCGAGTTATCAAAGATAATTGAAAGCGATTACCCGACAGATGAGGAACTGCTCACGCGATTGATGGAGGCGCTTTAATGGGGCTCGATGTCGGAAAGTTCATGAAAAACCCGGAATACGAGATAAAAATAATCACATACAGGGATATTTTCCAGGTCGAGGCGCTGGAACGCGACAGGTTTGGAAAGGATTATGAAAAACTCTCGGCCTTCATCGGGATGAGTAAAAACGACATGGCAAAAATGGGATTGAAATCAGGAGACAGGGTGAAAGTTGCCAACAATAATGGAAGTATTGTGGTCGAGGTCAGGGAATCCAGGAGAGATGAACCAGGCGGGGTAGCTTTCATGGTGAACAGCCCGTGGTCAAATGTTCTTGTATCGGATGATATGGGAGGAAAAGGGATTCCCGAGTTCAAGAATATTACTGCAAAAATTTCTCTTGTAAAAGAAGAGATTACGAGTCTTGAAAGTTTGATGGAATATTTTAGAAAATTAAAGCAGGTTTGATTAAATCGAAAAAGGGAAAACGTACCGGATTAAAAACGTATGATTCATCTGAAAATTGGAAAAATTGCGCTGGACGGGGCTCTTGTTCTTGCCCCGATGTCGGATGTGACGAACCTGCCCTTCAGGCTGCTCTGCAAAAAACACGGGGCATCGCTTGTGTATTCTGAGATGGTCTGCTCCGGGGGGATTGTCCGGCAAAATGTCGAAAGCATGGATAGATGCCTTACATCCGAAGATGAGAGACCATTCGGAATCCAGTTATTGGGTTCTGATGCTTTTGACCTTGTTAATTCTGCGCAAATCCTGCAGGAAAGATATAATCCTGACCTTTTCGACATAAACCTTGGCTGCCCGGCGCAAAGCGTTGTCAAAAACGGGTTCGGGTCTGCGCTCCTGAAAAGCCCTGAAATCATCGGGGAAATAATTGAACAGCTTTCTTCTGCCCTTGATATTCCGCTCACAGCGAAAATAAGAATAATAAATAGTTTTGATGAGACATTAAAAATCGCTAAGGTTATCGAAAAAGCCGGCGCGGCGGCGATAACAGTTCACGGGCGAACACAGAAACAGGGCTATTCCGGAAAATCCAGCCTTGAATTCATTAAAGGCATCAAGAAAGAACTGTCGATTCCCGTTATTGCAAACGGCGATATTTACGATGAAAAAACCGCCCGGGAAGCGCTTGAATATACACGGTGCGACGGGCTGATGATAGGAAGGGCTGCAATCGGGAACCCGTATATATTCAAGAGACTTTCACATTATCTTTCAACCGGGGAATTATTGCCGCCTCAGGCAATGGATGAGCGGCTCCGGGATTTTTATGATTACACGGCTTTGTGCCAAAAATTCGACATGCTGGGTTTAAATGACCTGAAGCTTAATGCGCAATATTTCACGAAGGGCATGGAGAACATAAAATCTGTGCGTATAGAGATTAATAAAGCAAATGATATTGATTCTGTGATGGGGATTATGATGGATTTGAAATTATAAAAAATGGTACTGCTTAGTTGGTTTATGCTTCTGTCTTAATATTGACCATACAGCACATCAATCTTTTCAATAGTTTTATACGTCTTACAAATGCTTTACTCGTTGGTATGCCGATTGAAGAGTTAAAATCGAAAATATTTCATTGGTTGAACGAGCCGAAATGGTTGAACAGGTTGACTCTATATTTCGCGCTCGGCGCCGTTATTATTGCGGCCTTGAATATTGTTTTCTCTTATCTTAACTTCCTGCACACAGACGTGGACAGCGCCCGCTACCTGCTCAGCGCACTTGTGCAGAGCGAGGCTGCAATTGTGGCGCTTGTGGTTACGCTGAGCCTTGTGGCGGTGCAGCTTGCGGCGCAGTCGTATTCGGCGAGGGTGATTGAGGTGTTCAGGAGGACGCCGGATTTGTGGATACTGATGGGGATTTATGGGATTGCTATTTTTTACGGGCTGGGTGTGCTGAAGATGATTGAGAATCCGCTGGTGGGCAGGGTGTCGAATCTTGAGTGGCATATCGCATTTTCGTATTATTTGGGCGTTTTTGCGTTTGCGGCGCTGGTGCCGTATATTTGGAATACACTAAATCTTCTGAGGCCATCGACGGTAATTAATATGCTGGCAGAAAGAATAACAACAAATAAAATTTTGGCTGCACTCAAAAACGAAAAGACCGATGGAAAAAGCTATTTTATATCCACTATTGACATTGAGAAAGACCCGAATCTGCCCATTATTGATATTGTGCGCAGTGCCCTAATGAAATATGACTATGAAACAGTAAGATATGGATTGAGAGCAATCACAACAAGGACTAATTCTATATTCGAAAAAGAAATTCTTAATGAAGAACAAAAAGAAAAATTAGCCAAACTTTTCATTTCTCATCTAATCAAAGTCGGAAAATTAGCAGCGTGTAAAGCGGATGAGTATTCTACTATTGAAGTAATATATAACCTGCATGTATATGGAGAAATGGCCGCTGAACGAAAATTCGAAGGCGTCTTACATTGGGCCGTGTTTTCCTTAGGAGAACTTGGAAAAGAGGCAGCTAAGCAAAAACTCGAACGTGCAACATTTGGAGTTGTGCATGATATGACAATACTTGGAATGAAGGCGTATGAACAAGGATCTGAAGATGCAACAAGAGAGGCGGCAGGGTCGCTCAAAAACATTCTAACAATAGCTGAGCAACAAAATCTTATAAAAGTAATACCTCAAGCGGAGAGATATTATAAAGAAATGAACGAAGCCCTCAATAAATTAAAGAAAAAGAGATTGTCGGAGTGGGCATCATTGCCGTAACAAAATCTTTCAAGTTTAGCCTATTCAAGTTTTACTTCAATTTTTATCAATAACACTGTCCTCATGCCAGCGCCCTTTCCCCGATATAATCATAATACCGATACTTGAAATCCTCAAATTCCTTTATCGTAGAAATCGCAATTTCATATAAATATTCTTTATCCCTGCAATAAATTACCTTACCCTTCAATACTTCTTTTTTCACATACAGCGGAAGCTGCGCAAATATCTGGACATCGAAAAAAGAAGGAAGCTCTGACAGAACCTTAAGCCTGAACTTTGAGCGCTCATAATCGGTTTCAGTATCAATATCAATACACAGGTCGATATCAGAATCTTCACGGATTATTCCATTAGCCGCTGAACCATACAATATGATGAACATGACTTTTTCAAATCCCCGGATAGTTTTCAATCTATCCAAACCATTCTTTACGATTCCATCAATTTCATCAGGGTTCATCTAATCCACATATTATCTGATAGTAAAACTAATATATAAATTATTATTCATAGTAATATACTAATTCCGTCTTCCATTGGCTAATAAAAATAATAGAAATGGGATGGATTGACACGGAAAATCAATATCCGTGAAAATCTGTCCTATCCGTGTCATCAGTGTTCTATGATAAAGCACTCACTCCAGCCCGAAATGCTTCACATTCCAGTCCGCAATCGCCTGAATCTTCTTAATCTCCTCTGACCCGCCTTCCATCGTAAAGAGATGCTTGAACCTTCCCTGCACTTTGAGATACTCTTCCACTGGCTTCCTGTTCTTAAGCTTCCTCACGTTTGTAACAACGCCGTTCTCCATCTCGTACAGGGGCCACATCGCCGTCTCCACGGCAAGCCTCCCAACCTCGATGGTCTTTGAGCCTTCAAACTTCCAGCCCGTGCAGCAGGGCGCATGCACATGCACGTAAGTGGGTCCTTTTATCTCGGCTGCCTTTTTCACCTTTTTAATCATATCAGGTGCATACGCAACCGAAGCCGTGGCGACATAGGGCGAGCCATGCGCTGCTATTATTGCAGGCATATTCTTTTTATGCTGCGGATTGCCGAACGATACCTTCCCTGAAGGGCTTGTAGTCGTGCTCGCATAGAGGGGAGTCGCGCTGCTTCGCTGGATGCCGGTGTTCATATACGCTTCATTATCCACGCAGATATACGTAAAATCATGTCCCCGTTCAAATGCCCCCGATATTGCCTGCAGGCCGATATCAAGCGTTGCGCCGTCACCACCGATTGCCACGATTTTAGTGTGGTTCTTCCTGCCCAGAGCCTTGAGCGCCGCTTCAACCCCGGATGCGACAGCCGCCGCATTCTCAAAAAGCGAATGTACCCACGGCACGCCCCATGCTGATTCCGGGTAGGGCGTAGTGAATACTTCAAGACAGCCTGTCGGGGAGACAACGATGGTATCCTCGCCAAGCGCGTCAAGCACGAATTTCCCTGCAAGGGCATCGCAGCATCCGGCGCATCCGCGGTGGCCCGGTTTTAATAGACTCATGCCAGGTCCTCCCTCAGGTCGGCAAATTCGCTTTCCACGAAAATACCCTTTTCCACTAACTTTGCCTTGTTGATGATTTTCTTAATAGTACTCATAGGAATATCGCGCCCTCCATGCCCGAGCATGAAACCGATAACAGGAACCCTGGTATCAGTGTTATGAAGACATGCCTTGACCTCGGTGCAAAGTGCGCCCTCGTTCTTACCGATAGATATATTCTTATCAAGGGTCACAATGACTTTTGCGTTTTTCAAAGCCGCGCGTATAGCGTCAGCAGGGAAAGGCCGGAATGACCTGACTTTGAGAAGACCCACGCTTTCACCATCATGGCGAAGCTCATCAATTGTATCTTTTATCGTACCGATGACCGAACCCATCGCCATTATCACAATCTCGGCATCATCGAGCGCATAGCCCTCTATAAGACCTCCATAGTACCGCCCGTAAATATCCTTGAATTCATTGGCGATTTCCTCGATTTTCTTTAAAGCCTCTCCCATTGCTTTTTCCTGCTTGTACCGGAATTCTGTGTACGTGCTCGGGTCTGCAAAAGCCCCGAATGACATGGGATTTTTGGGATCAAGCATAAATTCCGGGGAATAGGGGGGCAGGTATTCATCTGTAAGTCCCTGCTCAAGTAAAATAACGGGCTCATAAACATGGGAAAGGATGAACCCGTCCATACAAGCCATCGAAGGCAGAAGAACATCAGGGTCTTCTGAGAGCTTGAAGAGCTGCGGTACCATATCAGCCGATTCCTGGACATCCTCGGCATAGAGCTGTATCCAGCCCGTATCCCTCTGCGATATGGAATCCTGCTGGTCGTTCCAGATATTGATGGGTGCGCTTAACGCCCGGTTGACTACGGTCATAACGATGGGCAGCCTCATGCCTGATGCGTTGAATAATGCCTCATGCATCAGGGCAAGCCCCTGCGAGGTCGTTGAGGTATATGTGCGCGCGCCAGTGGCGCTGGCACCTATCAGCGCCGAGATTGCGGAGAACTCCGATTCCACGTTCATGTACTCGCAGTTCATTTCCCCATCGGCCGCGAATTGGGAAAGGTCTTCAACGATATGCGTTTGCGGGGTTATGGGATAAGCTGAAATCACATTGGGTTTGCATACCTTGACTGCATGTGCCACTGCATACGAACCTTCAACAACAACCATACTTTTCCTCATTTTCCCTCCAGCACCATTTTTATAGCCTTTTTGGGGCACTCGTTTGCGCAGATGCCGCATCCTTTGCAGTATTCATAATCCGGCTCAAAAAAACCGTTCTCCAGTTTGTACACCACCCCTTCCGGGCAGTATATTGCGCAGATGCCGCATTTGCTGCACAGCTTATGGTCAAAAACCGGCATGAACGAACGCCATGCTCCCGTCTTATTCGCCCGCGTGCTTCCCGGCTTGGTCACGGTCTTAATAACAAGTTTCATCGCTGTTCCTCCATGAGGTCATAAGCAGCTTGGATGGCGGCCGCATTCTTTTCTCCCACTTTTCCAGGGAACCGCTCCATCACTGCATTTTTTATGGATTCGGGATTTATGAGACCCGAAACTCCAGCGAATGCTCCTGCGAGGATTGTATTGACAATCGGTTTTCCGATTATGTCCATCGCCAGTTTTGTAGCGTCAAGCGTTTTAACGGGAGCCTTGGTATTGAGAATGAAGGAGGATGGGCTTTTTTCGGTGTTAATGAGAATAAAACCTTCTGGTTTAGCCCCGGCTGCAACGTTAACAACATCTACGAGTGTGGCGTCCTGCACTATGACATAATCGGGTTCGTATATCTGGCTGCGCAATCGTATCGGTTTGTCATTTAAACGCACAAAAGCCGTTACGGGAGCACCGCGCCTTTCCACACCGAAAGCGGGAAAAGCCTGGCTGTATTTCCCGTCTTCAAAAGCAGCCACTGCTAAAAGTTCAGCAGCGGTCACGGATCCCTGTCCTCCGCGACCATGTATTCGTATTTCCTTCATTTTTTTCTCCGAGAATAACACATTAATATATTTTACTTTTTAATAATCAATCGTGATGAATGCCTTCCACAATTGCATAAAGGTATTTATTCTTTACGGAGTGGGGCAATGACCAGCAGTACCAGAATTCCCACTATAAGAACAAAAAGACCCAGTAAACCGGCTTCAGGACCTACAAGACCGCCTGTAAGTTCCGGCTTCGCTGCTGTCAACCCGAAAATCCCAAAACCGCCCCTTAATGAAAATATATGGTACTGGAAAAAATTCCATGAAAAATGATACGCTGATGACATTTTAAGTCCGTCTGTCAGATACAATAGGGCAAGAATAATCCCGGCAGCCGTTATTGTGGCAAACATGATAAATTCATTGAATTTCCCAAGCCCAAGAAGCAATATGGATGGGGCGTGAAGCATTGCAAAAAGAAGAGATGTTGCTATCACGGCATCACGCCGTCCTATGCTTTTTATCAGGTTAGGCAGGATGTATCCGCGAAAAGACATTTCTTCCCCTATTGATACGAGCAGTTCAAAAATCACCGCTCCCGCTAATATGTAAATTGCATCGCTGGACAGCTCTTCGAGTTTGATCCATCCAAAGATAAGTTCAATAAAAAATATCGATGAGATGAGAATGAGACCATACAAGAAACCGAATTTCCATGACACGCCCCACCTGAATCCACCTTCCTGTTTTTTCAATAAATATGCAATAAGTATAATTATCGAATATGCAACCAGGGCTGCACTGATTGCATAGAAATACATGGATACAAGTACAACTAACGTTAAAACAGCATAAAAAATAATACTTTTGGTAATTCCATTATTCCTATCCGTTCTGGAATCCATCCTTTCTTCCTTACTAAATCCCAATTCTTTTTATTAATATTAAATGTTTTCTTGACAGTATCATAACATTATATTTAAATTACATGGATATCATTATCAGTTTAACCGAGAATGTCAGAATCCCCCGATGAATATCCATTATAAAAATACTGTCATAAAATATACGGATTCGGTCTATGAACCCTCCGAAGACTCATTTCTTCTTGTCGAGGCTGCATTATCAGAGATAAAAGGCCTGGAAAGGATATTAGAGGTGGGCTGCGGAAGCGGAATAATATCTGCTGTCATAAAAGCCAATACAAAAGCAAAAATAACAGGTATTGATATCAACCCATACGCAGCGGCATGTACAAAAGAAAATGGCGTGGATGCAATCAGGGGCGATTTGTTAAGTTGTGTTAAAGGGAAATTCGATATTATCATATTTAATCCGCCGTATCTTCCAATCATAAAAGAAACTGCGAAAAAAGATGCAATAAAAGACTGGATAAACGTGGCTCTTGACGGTGGAAATGATGGCAGGAGACTCATCAACAGGTTCCTTGAAGATGCCGGGGGGCGTCTTGCCGAAAACGGGCGGATTATTATGCTTGTATCGTCACTGACAGGAATAGAAGAGATAAGATCAAAGATGGTGGCTCTGAATTATGCGGTTAAAGAGATAGCGCAGGAGAGATTCATGTTCGAGCAGCTTACTGTCATAGTCGGCACTAGGTGTAAGTCAAACCCTGCTTCACTCAGATTTTAAATTTCTAATTCAGCAAACCTGTCTATGTCAGTCCGATGACCCCAGATATCTCCGGTTAACAATTTGATATTTTTCATTTTTAAAAGCGTTTTCGTTGTGTTTGAAATCGTTTTATGATACGACGACGGCAATTGTATCCTTTTCAGTTTTGGGGTTTTTGCTACAAGCTCAAAAATGTTTTTTTCATACGGCCTGAAACAAAAATGTACATTTTCTTCTTTCCCATCAATATCTTTGAGGTCTTCCTCTCCGCCAATAATTCTGAAAACGACTTTCATAATATTTCATTGGTAATTCTACTATTTATATTTTTTTTATTTCTACGATGATCGAATCATAACATTTATCCATTATAAAAACATAATTGTTAGTTTTATATAAAATTAATTGATCGACGGCTAGGTAATCGGAGCATCTACAATTTTTATTACGACATTAAACAAAGAAGGTGGTTGCAAGGACTGAAAAAAAACAAATTTGGATTAAGGTGGTATTCTATCAGTCCCTGCATTTCACAGTATGCAAGAAGGAATAGGTAAAGGTAACAGTGTTATAAGCACATGTCAGAAGCACATTGTAACGGTCATTTAACCTTAATTTGCATGGGTTTGAGTTAACGACCCCGAACTCTACCCTATTGCACTAATTAAAAGTTTTAATGGAATATTGTATATGCTTTAGCAGCAGATGTTCATACTTCATAGAGTTATTTATAGAACAAAACCATCATAGTATTCTTGTGGGCAGGTGGATTTTTTATGCTCCCAAGCACCAAAACTCCATTCTGCCCATATTATAACACACATGACTAACAGTCTATATGATAAAAAATAACTGATTAAAAATAATAATTAATATTATACAATAATTTTAAACTATTTTCGTAAAATATGTTCCGAATTCGGTTGGAGCTGGTCTGGAGTTGCAAACGCACCAAAATTATTTGACAAAAAATACGAACTTATAAAAAGGCGGGTACTGAATTACTCGAAGGATGCATAAGCAAGCAGACCGTGAATGGAATCGCTGCGCCGGTTATATCAGCAGAAGATTACAGGACTATGGCTACCGCGAGTTTTTCAGGCGGAATAATGGATAAAAGAAAACAGTATCCATTGCCCTGAAAGTTATGCGTGAGTCAGGGAAGAAAAGCTAGAAAGGATTTTATCAGATTTCGGTTAATTTTACTGTTATTATCCCATTCTCCCACACATACGCCCTCATCCCGTCAACGCCTGCGATAAGCCATACAGAAGTTTCATTTTGCATTGTTTCCCTGTCCCACAACGATGGTACAGCGGACGAAACGGGATGAGTGTGAAACACCCCAACAATCTCCCTGCCGTTCTTTTCGGCTTCGTTCCATGCGTTGTAATGCTCTTTCGGGTCAAGCTCAAAACTTCTCCGGGTGCGCTTCGCGTTTGTCACAGGCAGGGCTTTTTCCACAAGCGCCGTGCTGCCGATGATGGTTCCTATGAGCACACCGCATGCTTCAAACGGCTTGTTAGCTTCAAGTTCTGCCTGTATCAGTTCTATATCACGACTTGAGATTTTGATTTCGTTAATCATAGTATGATTTTTATAACCGCATAGGAACAAAGAACGCAAAGCGGAGATATCTCTGTGTCCTTGGCGTCTTTGCGGTGATTCGGCTCATAAATCAATATGTGGATTCAAATCGCACCCCGTACACGGCAGGCACATGGTCTCCGATACACTTGCATCAAGTCCGTATTTATCAAGTATCCGCCGCGCCATTTTCGCAAGTTTAAGTAACCTTTTCGCAGTCGGTCGCTCGGCTTCCAGTTCACCAAAGCGCAGGGGATGCACTCCGACTGCTCTAATTATCGGGATAACGCCCATCCTGGCAAGTTCTTCGTAATATTTCTCAACCGTTTCATCAGTCTCTCCAAGCCCGACTATGAAATTCGTGAACACATGATTCTTCCCGAATATCTTTACTGCATCCTTCAGGCATTCAAGTGTAAAGTCAAGAGGAGGTTTTTTACAGTATTTATCGTAAAGTTCCCTGTCCATTGTCTCCAC
This sequence comes from uncultured archaeon, assembly GCA_902386255.1. Taxonomy (GTDB): domain Archaea; phylum Halobacteriota; class Methanosarcinia; order Methanosarcinales; family Methanoperedenaceae; genus Methanoperedens. Next base: position 14,479 of record CABMII010000161.1, on the reverse strand, counting down.
ATTGTATTTTATCTCACTCGCGCCGGCATCTTTCAAGAGGCGCGATGAATCCTTTGTGGGATAGACCGAGACGCCTATAGTAACATTATATTTCCGCAATGCTTTGACAAGTTCCACAGCCCTATCCACTTCTTTTTCTGGCGACACCTCAACGCCTGAAGTTATAGAAATTCCTTTCATCTTCCCGAGATTGTACGCCTCTTCTACCAGCGCCAGCAGCTCTTCGGTGGATTTGACCTTGCCTTTAAGTTTCGGGACAGGGCAGAACTTGCAGTCATAAATGCAGCGCTCGCTCATGGTTATGTATGCCTGCTCAGGGCAGTGGATGAGTTCTTCTTCGATGGTTCCCCTCACAAGCTCTTTTCCGCCTTTCAATATCACGATATCCCCCTTGTCCTTTACGGCCCGCAGCGGTGAGCCGGAATCCACTACCAGCCTGACCCTGTGCTTTCCAGACCTGAAGAAAAAAGCCTTGCCGCCGGCGCCGGGTCCTGCGGTCGGAATCGTTATTCTTCCAAGCAGGGCAGGGTCAATATCAATGGCGCCGATGGAGATCAGCTCGGCTTTTATCGTAGCGTTCATTTTCATATATACTTTCACCATGCTTTCATTACATTTAATATTTAGGCAGCTAACCTCTATTCATGCGTACCGGCACTGTAAGCCTGCCCCTCCACGGCGGAAAAGCCCCTGCATGGCTATTTAAGAGAATGGTGAGGCTGGCCGGAGGAATCACCGAAGCGCTCATTTATGAATATGGCCAGGACGAATTTTTAAAGCGAATATCCGACCCTTTCTGGTTCCAGGCGTTTTCGTGCGTCCTCGGATTTGACTGGCACTCATCCGGTACGACCACGACCACCTGCGGCGCGCTCAAGATGGCGCTGTCGCCTGAGGAACACGGAATAACAGTCGCAGGCGGAAAAGGCGCAGTGTCGCGAAAAGCGCCTGATGAAATTGAAAAAAACGGCGGGATTTTTTCGTTATCCTCCAATAAGATAGAGAAGTTGAAATATTCAAGCAGGATGGCAGCAAAAGTGGATAATTCCTGCATCCAGGACGGCTACCAGTTATACCATCACTGCTTTTTCTTCACTGAAAAGGGCGACTGGGCTGTAGTGCAGCAGGGCATGAATACTGACTACGCTCGCCGGTATCACTGGCTTTCAGATTCCGTGAAGAGCTTTATTGAGCCCAAAGATGGCATCTGCTGCGACAGGAAGGAAGCGAATGTCCTGGATATGACAGCGGGCGAAAGTGAATCATGCCGCAGTGTAAGCCTTGACCTTATAAAAGACAATCCTGAACACCTCAGGAAATACCTGAAACCTTCGAAACAGCGGATGCTGGCTGATTTTGAAACTGGCTTTGGGCTTCCTTCCCGTCATCCCGTACTTGATATCGATATCAGCGAGCGGGGAATGGAAGTGCTGAAAAGAGCATACGAATTACAACCTTCAAATTATGAGGAACTGATATCACTTAACGGCATGGGGCCGAAAAAGATACGAGCGCTTGCGATGATATCGGATCTGGTGTACGGGAGCGCACCGAGCTGGCGCGACCCGGTAAAGTATAGTTTCACGCACGGTGGAAAGGACGGTTTTCCGTACCCTGTGAACAGGGAAGTCTATGATAATTCCATCCAGGTATTGCAGGAATCGCTGGATAGCGCCAGGCTTGACAGGAAAGAGAAATACGATGCGATAAAAAGACTCGGGGAGTTCGTTATGGTATCGGATTGATAGATTGATAATCCTTAAAATTTCAAAAACCTATTTAATCGTCGATACATATATCGGATACCGAATATTTACGTTCCTTTAATAATCATGGTGCTTAAAAAATCAATTTCAATAACTTCACTGGTAATTCTGGCGATTATAATAATCGTCGGGGGTGTTGGGTTCCAGGTAGTGAAATCCCAGCCCGCGTTTTGTAATTCATGACATGAAATGAACTTTTACTACCAATCATGGCAAAATTCGACGCATGCAACAAAGGCGGTATGTCTTAATTGCCATTCAGAACCCGGATTTCAAAGCTTTATTGAAGAGAATGTGCGGGGAGCGGAGCAAATCGTTGCCCATTTTTCAGGCAATTATAAGGTACCTATCCAGATTGTAACGCGGGTAAAAAACGAACAATGCCTTGCATGCCATCCTGAAACCCGCAATCTCACAGATAAGACTATTGAGGCAAAACATGCCTTGCACATGGACAAATCCGTATTATGTGCCGATTGCCACAGCCGGCTCGTCCATAACCAGTCGGGCCAGACGCGTATTATAACAACCACACAATGCGACTTATGCCATAAAGCTCATACAAATTTCAAGCTTATTGGCGTGCACGCAAATTTGAGCTGTGATAAATGCCACCCGGGAGACAAATATAGCGGCATAAACCCCAGTTGTGAATCCTGCCACAAAGTACCTGTCAACCATATCCAGGGGATTTCGGGAAACTGTGATAAATGCCACTCGATGTCTGGCTGGACGCCTGCAACGTTTGACCATTCAACATTCCCATTGACAGGAAAACACCAGTCTCTCACATGTGACCAGTGCCATCATGGAGTCTATAACGGGACCGCAAGGATGTGTGAAAATTGCCATAAAGTGCCAGCAAATCACATCGCAGGGATCGTGAGTGACTGCGATAAATGCCACTCTCCTGCAGGCTGGACACCTGCAACTTTCGACCATTCAACATTCCCGTTGACAGGACAACACCAGTCTCTAACATGCGACCAGTGCCATCATGGAGTCTATACGGGGACTGCAGCAGGATGTGTAAATTGCCACGAGCCGCCTTCAACCCACGCAGGTATGGATACCGACTGCTCCCAATGCCATACTCCTGATGGTTTTACGCCTGCAAACTTTGTGCATCAAAGGGTTGGTGAACATATTGGCGGGCGTGTGGAGAGACTGCTCTCTTGCGTAACCTGTCATCCGGTTCGATATATGGAGACTACATGCACTGGAAGCCGATGCCATTCGTCAAATAATGCGAGAGGTGGTGGCGGTGATGATTGAGTTATCATTCTGTCAACTCTTCTCGCTTAACAAATATTCTCACATGGTTTTTCAGATGTGGCTTTTGTTATAAATAAATCGATAATTTTAGAGATTAATTTTGTGTATTAATAGCTTATCAGAGACACTTTGGTGTTTAATTGTATATAAATTAATATTTTGTAAGAATATACCTATAAATCATTTTTTATTTTAAAAAACTACATTATGGGGATTTGTTAATTTTTTTGATAATGGCTTTATTGCTTGATACTTACATATTAGAGAATATGGCCAAATTAATCGATAAATTCCTTCAGGAACTTAAAGTCAATGGCACAGCAGAGAAAACTATAGCGAGTTATAGTAAATTTTTAAAGAACATCGATAGGCTTAAGTCGCTTGAAAAGTGGGATAGAACCGATGTGAATAACTACATTATGGAAAAACATAACGAATGCCTAATCGGAACAGTTGAAATTTCCAAAGTCAGGCTAAAGCAGTTTTTTACATGGGCGGGTAAATCTGAACTCGTATGCCATCTCAATACTTAAATGCCTGCAAATAACCTGTCTCAAATTTTTTAGACTCACGAGTATGAGAACGAGCGCATGTTGCAGTCACGGACTCCGCCCTCCGCTCGTAATCGCCGTAGTTCAAACTTATTTCTATACCGAGTTCCAGATACTTATTCCTGTTGTTCAAAGGGCGAGGCACGGAAGTTTTTATCATTCCAAACTGATAACATCCAGTTCGTTTTCATTGAATGCTTTTTGGTTATCCAGATATATCTTTATTGATTCCCTTGCATATTCCAGTAATATAGGATACCATTTACCTGTTTCAGTATGTTTTCCATTATGAACTAGTCCAGATCTCACTCCATAAATCTTACCCACATTTTTAAAAACTTCTGTTGCATTTCTATTTTGAAATTTTTTGAATACTTTCGCAATTCGAATTTTCAATCGATACCCTAATTCAATGCCTTCATTTGGTAAATACAACATTTCTAAAATTGTAACTAAATCGATAAAACGATTTTCTCTTTTTATATTCTCATCAGATACGGCATACAAATATTTGTCTCGTATTATTTGTAGTTTATCATCATTCTTTAAGCGTTCGATCTTGGAAAATATTGTCACAGCTTGTTCAATATCCCTCAATTTCCAATCAGGAATGCTGTTCCTAATACCCGTTGATATAGGATTAATGTAATGTATGCCATAACCATATTCATATCCTCTTTCGCCTTCTTTGATACCAACAATCAGCCCCATTTTCTCTGGAAACAATAATTTCATACCCATATAGAATAAATTCGCTAACTCACCATCAGTTATCTCAATGCAATATTGTGCTGAAAGAAATTTATATTTTAGATTGACATCGGGTTCATAATTCTTATCTAATAAAAAACCTATTTCTTTTGAAAGTGTTGTCCGTCGCACATCGAACCCGCTTAATATACCATTTGGGTCATATTTTGCATTCTCTATCCCAAAAAAATGTAATTTTTCAACATCTGTTAGTTTCCTTAATGTGATATTGGTTGTTAATTCTTTATTTTCTACATCAGCAGGATATATAGGTATTGGGTATATTGTTGGTTTACTCATAATTTCACCGTCCTTTAAGTCACGGTATACCCCGTACAATGTACGAAACCTGCATATAGCATTTTCAGGACATACAGGATTATTCTCTTATTCTCTGTTATGTTATAACAATCCCCTTCCTAAAACTCACAGTTTCTTCATTTCCTTGAAATCCATAATCGTAGAAATCGGATAAGTTGTGACATCAATCCCGCTCTCTTCAACTGCAGCCATTATATTCGTCCCTGCATAAACCGCCACGCCGACTTTCCCTGTTTCAACTGGCGCGTTCAGAACCGATTTTCCGGGTTTTCCGATTTGTACAACGTTAGAAATGCCAATACCTCTTGCTGATTCCATTATTTTTTCAGCCTCGGGAACAGCTGATGCCGGAATCTCGCGGAGATTTGCAAGAAGCATGCCAGAACCCGTGTCCACGGCATCAAGAACCCTTGTCATTTTTTTTGAAATAAAAATACGCATCGGGTCAATCGAAGTCCCATTATAAACAATAATATCCTCAAACCCAACAGGCTTTCTGTTTTTCACTTCCAGTAATCCGCCATATTTAGGTGTCACAGGAATGCCGTTTTTAAGCAAAATCCCGTCAATCGTTATACTGCACATCGTAGCTATGCCTATTTTCCCTTCAGGGATATCAATATCCAGAGCCACTTCCTCTTCCTCTATTAATTTTATATACGGGCTGAAACAATAACCTTCGTAAACCACATGGCGCATTATCTCAAATGCCCGGTCAACGTCTTTCTTGTCGATTATTGAAGTATTGATAATCACACTTCCCTGCCCTGTTTTGAGGTCAAAGGTAGTATCATATATGAGTTTCTCTATCCGTGTGATTATGAAACCCAGCCTGTCACCTACAAGCGCATTGTTGAGTTCATGTATCCCACTTTCTGTAATAACCCTGCCGTCATAACCCTGGCGCTGGGTGAGGCCCCGCTCATCAAGGATGCGGAGGTGATAACGGACACCCCTCTCGCCAATGGGGTATCCGCGTTCATTCATCCTGTCGGCTATCAACCGCGCTCCTATCGGTTCTTTGTTCTCAAAGAGTATCCTCAGTATCTCTATGAGTTTCCTCTGAACCATTGAGTCGATAGTCGTTGTGTTCATTTCACCTTCTATACGATATTCAGATAGCGGTTAATTTCCCAATCATGTACGCTTGTCCTGTATGCATCCCATTCAGCCCTTCCAAGCCTCATGAAATCAGTATATACGTGTTCCCCGAGGGCATCCCTGATTATGGTATCAGTTTCAAGGAAATCCAGCGCCTCTTTCAAACTGCCGGGGAGTGATTCTATTCCATGGCTCTGCCGTTCTTCTTCGCTCAGGTGGAACAGGTTAAGCGTGGTTGGCTCGCCCGGGTCAATCTGGTTCTCCACACCATCAAGTCCTGCCATCAAAATAACAGCGAAGGACAGGTACGGGTTGCAGGACGGGTCAGGGCTCCTGAGTTCGACACGAGTGCTCAAGCCCCTCGCTGCAGGTATGCGTATCATGGATGAGCGGTTGGCGCCCGACCATGCGATATACACAGGCGCTTCATAACCAGGTACTATCCTCTTATATGAGTTCACGATGGGGTTTGTTACCGCTGTAAAGGATTTTACATGCTTCTTCAACCCCCCAACGAAATATCGAAGCGTGTCGCTTACTCCCATGTCTTTTGTCTCATCATAGAAAGCGTTCTTGTTCCCCTTGAAAAGTGATATGTTTGTATGCATACCTGAACCATTTATACCGAAAACGGGTTTTGGCATGAAGGAGGCATGCAGGTCGTTATTCTGTGCTATAGTTTTTGTAACGAACTTGAATGTGATGACATTATCCGCTGTCTTTAATGCGTCTGCGTATTTGAAATCTATCTCATGCTGTCCTATCGAAACCTCATGATGGGAAGCTTCAATATTGAAACCCATTTTCTCAAGCGCTACAACAATATTTTGTCGTGTTTCTTCAGCCTGGTCGATAGGAGGGAAATCAAAGTAACCTCCAAAGTCATGGGGTTCCGGGGGACTGATCGCCTTTCCATCTTTTCTCTTGAAGAAAAAGAATTCAAGTTCTGGCCCGTTGTTCATGACGTAGCCTTTTTTGGCGGCTGCCTCTATCGCTCTCTTTAAAACATAGCGCGGGTCGCCTTCGAATGGCTTGCCATCCGGCCTGTGAACATCGCATATCAGCCTTGCTACCTTACCGCCGCTAACTTCCCATGGAAGGATCTGATAAGTGTTTATATCGGGTTTTAGTATCATGTCTGATTCTTCGATCCTGACAAAGCCCTCGATTGAAGAACCGTCAAAAGCTATACCGGATTTCAGTGCTTTTTCAGCCTGTGATACGGGAATGCCCACGTTCTTTACCATTCCTGCTATGTCAACGAACTGGAGTCTTAAAAATCGTACCTGGTTTTCTTCTATTGATTTTAATACATCTTCATTTGTTTTAATCATAATCATCACTCTTTGTTCTAAACCTAAATTACTATATGTGTTAATAAATCATTCTGTGCCATCACAGCTTTTCGATTTGCATATCTCGCCTGTATAATTATCCATTCTATGCTTTTAGTTTTTGTGGATTCCGGAAATGTTTCAGGTGTTGCCATTTTTTTTCTCCTTTGAAGTTTGTGGTCCCAACATATCCCTATCGACAAAATGTAGATTCGCTAACTTTGAATCAACTGTTACAATGTATTTCCCAAATTGAGAGGTTGCCTCAAGGATATGTCGAGACCGACTATAAGCTACCGTTTACCTACTAATATAGTTTTCTATATTGCAATAGTTTAGTTGAAGGGATGGATATATATAAAACCGGAAGGTTAGTATTGATTAATGTGTAAAGATAACTGTCGTTCGGGAATTATAACAATGAAAGCAATATTTTTGCTGTCTTTTGTGGTAGCTCTTGCTATTTCCGGATGTGTAGGAAAACAAGTAACGTCACAACCAACAGAGAAATCTACACCAACAACTATACAGCCCACATTGACACCAGCCACCGTAGCAGTCGAGATTAAAGGCTTTGCATATAACCCTGCAAACATTACCATCTCAAAAGGAACAACGGTAGTATGGACACAAAACGACAGTGTTTCGCATACCGTAACAATTGCATCAGGAACCGGCTTTGATTCAGGTACTCTCAATCAGGGGCAGACATTCAGCTATACGTTTAATGAGGCTGGAACATTCATTTATGGTTGTTCAATCCATCCCCGCATGAGTGGAAAAATAATAGTGCAATAATAATTCACTGCCACAGAATATATTTAGCATCAAAAGAATTATCTTATTATTATGAATGATGAGTTTTCTATAGTTCCTGATACAAGTGTCATTATTGACGGGCGCATTACTGCAAAATTGAAGGTCGGGGAGTTTAAGAATGCCAGGGTCATAGTTCCAGAAGCCCTCGTTTCCGAACTGGAAGCGCAGGCAAACAGGGGAAAAGAAACAGGATTCAAAGGGCTTGAGGAATTAAAAGAGCTGAGTGACATGGCAAAGAATGGGGAGATAACTCTTGAGTTTACAGGAAAGAGACCCTCCCTCGAACAGATAAAGCTTGCATCTTCAGGCGAGATAGATTCGATGATACGCCAGGTGGCGGTCGAGAACAATGCGATTTTTATTACAAGCGACAGGGTACAGGCTGAAGTGGCACGGGCCAAAGGTTTGAACGTGGAATACCTTATTCCGCTTATGGAAGAGTTAAAACCCCTCACGATTGAAGACTTTTTCACGGATGACACGCTTTCCGTGCATCTTAAGACAAATGTTATCCCGATGGCGAAAAAGGGCAGTGTGGGAAAACAGAAACTTGTAAAGATAAGGGATAATGAATGTTCGGAATCTGAGCTTCATGCAATCATAAAGGAACTTATCGAAAGGGCAAAACGCGACCCGGAATCGCATCTGGAAATAGAACATGAAGGCGTCATGGTATTCCAGATAGGCCCGATGCGTATAGCCGTTGCCCAGCCTCCGTTTTCAGACGGTATGGAAATAACAGCAGTAAGACCCATTGCAAACGTCAGGCTTGATGATTATAGGTTGAGCAAGGAGCTTAAGGCAAGGATTATCGAAAGACAGCGGGGGGTGCTTGTCGCAGGTCCTCCCGGCGCCGGGAAATCCACATTCGCTGCAAGTGTGGCTGAGGTATTGTACGAACAGGGGTTCATCGTGAAAACAATGGAATCGCCACGCGATTTACAGGTAACCGATGCAATAACGCAGTATGCGCCGATAAGAGGCGATATGGAAAAAACAGCAGATATCCTGCTGCTGGTCAGACCGGATTATACGGTTTATGACGAAGTCAGGAAAACCAGGGATTTCCAGGTATTCGCGGACATGAGAATGGCAGGTGTCGGTATGATAGGGGTGGTGCATGCCACAAGGGCTGTAGATGCAATACAGAGGCTTATAGGGCGCGTTGAACTCGGGATAATACCGCAGGTCGTGGATACCGTGGTTTTCATAGATAAAGGTGAAATTTCCAAGGTCTATGATATTAAATTCACGGTGAAAGTCCCGCACGGGATGGTGGAGCAGGACCTGGCGCGGCCCGTGATAACAGTAGCTGATTTTGAGACCGGGAATATTGAGTATGAGATATACACGTACGGCGAACAGGTTGTTGTGATGCCCGTAACAGGAATAGAGATGGAACGTCCCGGTACATGGGCGCTTGCGGTCGGGGAGATACAGAGGGAAATACAAAAATACACCCGCGGCGAAGTGAATGTTGATGTAGTTTCAGGCTCAAGCGCCACAGTTTATGTCGATGAGGAAGATATCGCGGGTGTAATCGGAAAAGGCGGAAAGAATATCGACCAGATTGAGGGAAAGCTGGGGATTCACATAGACATCAGGGAGAAAGAAAAAAAGAAAAGAACAGGCAAACAAGAGATTTCAAGTTTCATTCCAATGGTTGAGCGTTCAAAGAAATATGTAGTCCTGACAGTCAAAGGATTATCAGGGGCAACCGTTGACGTTTATTCAGGAGAAGATTATCTTTTCACGGCGACAGTTGGAAGGAAAGGGGACGTGAAAATAGGCAAAGATATTGACGCCGCTTACCGAATCATGGAAAACCCTTCCATTGTGACTTTCCGGCTTAATCCGGAAACAAAGTAATTCTTTACCTGGCTGCTTCTTCTTCCATGTCCTTCCAGGGAGGAAGGATATAGGTGACGACTCTCAGGATTATAAACGGGATTATCAATATTATTATTGCTGGCAGTACTCCTTCCTGGTTGAAGAAAACCGGTACGTATGTAAGTGTTCCACTAAGGCTCTTTGAGATTTCCTGCCCGCCAATGACCACGTTCCATCGCATTGCGAAAACGCCGATTAGGACAAAAACCGATGATATTGATATCATGATCATCTTGAGGGTTTCACGGTTCTTGATGATACCTACCAGAAGGAGCAGCATGAATGGAATGAGGATGCCCATTGTCAGTTGCACTCCGTAAAAGGTTGTAGCGATTTTATCCGAGAGCAGCCTGTTGATTATGTCTATTTCCTCAAGCGATTCGTATTTCATGCTGATAATCTCAAGCATTTCCAGCGTCACGTCAAATATCAGGAAAACCCACAGGTAATGCGCCAGTGAATGAAGGCATTTGTGATCGATTGCGTGTTTTCTTATCTTCATGGAGGCGATATACAGCAAGATCAAAAGCGCTATTCCGGATACTATGGCAGACATCAGGAATATGAGGGGCATGAGGGGAGTTGACCACCATGGATTTGCCTTAATGCCGCCGAAAATGAAACCAACATATCCGTGAAGAAATGCAGCCGACGGGATACCTATTATTGCAAGTTTCTTTGCAAGTTTCTCATCTTCATGAAGGGCTTTTTCCGATATATCATATGAGAATAAAGCCAGAGCCGAATACATCAGTTCTTGCCATCCTTTGGAGTTGTGCGCTTTCTTGACAATGTCCTCCCTGAAAGAAAGCCATATCTCAAGCACTACAACGATGAGATAAAATGAATAAATATACCCGAATCCCGACATTGCAGAGGTTACATGAGGCGTAAACATGATTTCAATGCCACGTTCCGGATGTCCAAGGTGCGTGAGAAGAGGCATGGTCGCAACAAGAAGGAAGGATAGTGCCGTAAGAAGAGCGAATCTTGCTACGGGTTTTACTTCCTTTTTACCGAAAACGTGATATAGCGACGATGCTATGAACGCTCCCGCCACAAGCCCCGTGATATATGGATATAATACAATCAGTATGCTCCATTGTATTTCAACTTCGTTGGGATACACATATCCCCAGATCAGGCTTTCCATTATCGCACCTCCCTGTCCAGTCCCACATAGTAAACCTTGGGTTTTGTGCCGAGATCCGGTTTAAGAACATTGATTCTTTCTGTATCCAGGATTTTATTGACGATACTGTCAGGGTCATTGAGGTCTCCGAATTTTCTGGCCCCTGTGGGACATGCCTGTACACATGCGGGCAAAAGACCCTTTGTAATCCTGTGATAGCACCATGTACATTTATCCGCAGTCCCTTTTTTAGTGTTAAAATACCTGGCACCATAAGGGCAGCCCTGAATACAATACCTGCATCCGATGCAGTATTTATAATCCACGAGTACAACGCCGTCCTTTGTTTCAAATGTCGCCCCGACAGGACAAACCTGGACGCAGGGCGGATTATCGCAATGATTGCAAATTTTTGGAACGTAGAAAGCCTTTTTGACTTCTTCAGGCGGGATATCATCAGGGAAACCATCAATGCTTCCGTTGGGTGAATCTATCACTACCTCCCCATCCAGTTTTGTCCTGTACCTTTCAACCCATGTCCTGTAAACTGGTTCATCGAAGGGAACATCGTTTTCACGTTTACAGGCGTTTGCGCATCTCCCGCAACCTATGCATATACGCGTATCGACAATATAACCCCAGTAATGCTCATTCCAGTCATATTCATCTGCTGGGGAATTTTCCGCGCCTGTGCCTCTTATTATAACCGATTCGATAACAGCCGAGCCCGCCGCTGCTCCTATTATTACTTTGCACCCGATTTTAGTGAATTCGCGTCTCGTAACTTCCATCTTTATGCTCCGTTTATACAAACCACGGCTTGTGAGGGTTGTGACAATAAGTGCACTGCATGTCCTGGCCGTGAACAGCCGGGTCTATCTGCGGAAAAGTGGTTGGTCTTGCTACACGTTTGTAATGACATATACCGCAATAATCCCTTGAATCATTTACAGGGCCGGGCATTTCCCTGATATTGTTGACATGTTTTCCAGAAGGACCATGGCATGTTTCGCAGTTTACGGTTTTATGACTGCCATTAATCCACACCGAATAAATGTTTGTGTGACAATTCTCTTCACCGCAACTTGCAGATCCGGCATATTCTACTGGAAAATTTCTTATATCCCCGAGAGCGTCTCCCCTGTACCATCCGTATTGTCCAAAAGATAAGGGAACAACAAGTGACCTTACGAAGATAAATGCTATTATCGCAAGAGCCAGCAAGGTAAATGCTTTCTTCAAATGCGGCTGCATCAGTTACTCACCATCAACAGGGGGTCTCCTGGATTCATAATCGTTTTTATCATTCCCTTTTAATCCCTATTTTTTTCTTATCAAGTACCACACTAATAGCAGTGTGATTACCCCTGCCAATCCGATAAACCCAGGCATCTTAGGAAGTGGTGTGCTTGTTGGAGTTGCGGTAGGTTTAACGAGCATTTCGGCTTTCCTTATATCTTTGTTGGCTGCATCCAATTCATCTTCAAAATGCGTTAGATTGAATTCATGCCACATGGGAGCAAGATTCTGAAGTCTATTTAGTGCACTATCTGCATATTGCTGTGCTTGTGTTACATCGGTTCCGTTCTTTTTTGCCCAGAAAATATCCTGCCCTGTCATGTCAATATTGAATTTCAATTTATTTACCTGTCCCAGCAAATCTTCGGCCTTAAGCGGGATATCATAGGGCGCTATTTTCTTATACACCGAATGGCAGTTCCCACAGGTAGTTATGAAATCTTCAGGATTCAAGATTGTAAATGTATGAGGGACATGGCAGGTCGTGCATGTCGGAGCTAGTTGCAATGCCTCAAGCTTATGGTAATGTGTGCTGTTCTCAAAATTAGCTAACTCTTCAGGATGACATTTACCGCAGGTACTTGGAACATTGGTGTAATAGACAGGGCTTTCAGGGTCTGTGGTGTTCTTAAGGTTTGCATGTGCTTTCTCTTTGGTAGCTTGCGTTGGGTCTCCCCCGTGGCATGCATCGCAAGCAACTCCTTTCAGAGCATGAACAGATTCAGACCACTGTTGATAATTTGTAGTAGTTAGGTTTCTTATTCTATCTTCGTGGCATTCAAGAGAACATGTGACTTGTCTTTCAAGATGCTCGATTCTGATCTGGTTGAACCTCTTTTGCTCTTCAGTAAAAGGGGTTACTGATTTATGGCAATCAATACATGAATTTTCAGAAGCAGTGGCACCAGGGACCAAAAAAAAGAAAAATCCTGCTAAAATTATGAATGATAGTATGATTTTGTTAAATGATTTCACACGCATGTATTCAAACCTTCCGTTTTAGACAAATACGTTTTGTCTTTTCCTTTTATACCTATCCGTTTTTGACATTCACCTAAACTTTTGTTTGTATAAATAACTTTTGGTTTTAATATCCTTATATTTTTATTTTATCACATTTTTTAATAAGAACCATACACTTTGATGCATAAGAATAATCTATATGCTACCGTATTTAAGAAACATGGAACTATCAGATGTACTGAGAAAGTTAAAAAATTCAGAGATAAGTCTTGAAGAAGCGGAGCGGCAGCTTCGGATAACAAATTTTGAATTAATATCCGATATTGCCAGGGTAGACATCCACAGGGCAAAAAGAATGGGCATCCCGGAAGCTGTTATCGCCGACTGCAAGACCTGTGATGAGGTGGTATCCATTGCGCGTGTCCTTTTAAAAAATGAAGGCCGTGCTATAATAACCAGAGTAAAAGATGAGGATTACCATGCGTTAAAATCATTAGCCTGCGAGTGCGGGGCAAAAATCAGGCTGGAAAAGCGGGCAAAAATTATCGTAATCGGTGAGTCTGTCGGAAAAAACGGCGGGAAAGTTGGCGTTATTTCAGCAGGCACTGCCGATATTCCGGTGGCAGAAGAAGCAAAGATAATAGCAGAGGAGATGGGCTGTTCCGTCACTTCAATATACGATGTGGGTGTGGCAGGAATCCACAGATTATTCCCGGAATTGACCAGACTCGTTGAAGCGGGTGTCGATGCCATTGTGGTTGCCGCCGGGCGCGAAGGCACGCTTCCGGCAATAGTATCCGGATTGGTCGGTGTCCCCGTCATCGGCGTCCCGGTATCAACCGGCTACGGTGCCGGGGGAAAGGGGGAAGCTGCGCTTCTATCCATGCTCCAATCATGTTCCGTGCTGGCGGTTGTGAATATCGATGCAGGTTTCGTGGCCGGTGCATTTGCCGCCAGGATAGCCAGCCTGGCTTCAAAAAATAGAGAGAAGAACGGCTAAGGACAGGCGTATTTATAACTTATTCCAAATATCATTAAATTAACGAAGATTATTTATATGGTGAAAAGTAAATATGATTCTTGTAATTTCGATTAATTTTTATATCAAGTAAAAAAGTTGCAGCATACATAATATAAAATAAAGAGGTAAAATAATATGAGAATTCGAGTAGTAAGCTCAAAAGAGGAAATTAACTCCCTTGGAACAGGCGAAAAGATAATCCACCTTGCATTCAGGCCTTCAAACAAAGATATTTTCGCATTAGTGCAGACATGCCC
>CABMII010000160.1 GCA_902386255.1 uncultured archaeon | reverse complement strand
GCACCGGTTAAGGTTATAGTTGCCGGAGCTTGCGTGGGCTGCACCGTTGGGGTTGCTGTAGGTTGTACTGGAGGCTGCTGACTTACACATCCTGCTAACAGCACACCTGCAAGAACCAAAATTAGTACTATCTTTAATCGATTCATTTTGTTTAATCACCGGCATGAATTTTAGCATCTAATAATATATAGCTTCTCCCAAGAATCTATAGATACTATATAAAATCAGTAAATTAGGATGTTTAAATCTGGTGTAAACTTGAGCATTATTGAATGCATGCGATAGGCGATTCAATATGAGACGTTATTGCAGGAGGCGTTAAACCAGACCTTAAACTGCAAAATTCTCTGATTTGTGCAAGGCTTTCAAGAGTATATTTCCTCGTTGAGTTTTTAACTTCAAGGATTAAATTTCTTGTGTTTGTCTTTGATATGCTTTTAAATACCTCCCCAAAATTTATTTTTCCAAGTCCCAGAGGAAGGTGGCGATCTCCGAACATTACTGCTTCAGATTCCAGAACGCCAAAGTTATCATGAAGATGCATCTGATGTATGTAACTACCTACTTCAAAATAATCTTCCAGAGAAATCCCATAAGCATTGGAGGCGATAAACGCATGACCAATATCCAGATTTATCTTTAAATGTTCCGAACCGACCATTTCAATTATATGTAAAATTTCCCCGGGAAGCACACCAATTTTATTTCCTCCATCCCTGTCAAAAAGGTTCTCCAAAAGCAGGGTGACGCCGTATTCTTCAGCGAGGGCACAGAGGTGAATTAAATTTAGTATATTCAGGTTAAGACATTTTCTTTCACCAATCTGATTACCTGGATGAACAACTACATATCCCGCTTCTATTTCTGTGGCGATCTTGATGACTTTTTCCATAACAGTGAAATTTTTTCCGTTATTAGATGAAAAATCTATCTTTATCCCCTCAATCCTGGAATCAATATGCGGGGCATGAATAGTAAATTCAGTGCCAAAAGATGAGGTAAGATATGTAGCTTTTGACAATAATTCTTTCTCTTTTTGTTCATCCAGGAAATCCACCCTATCCAGACCAAGCTCAATAATTTCCACTTCCCGGGCATCGATTTCTCCTCCGAATTCTTTTATCCGTGGAGAGTTTATGCCTAATTTTTTATTCATGTATTATAGCTACGTCCTAAACATTATATATCTTATCTAAATAATCTATATATTCTAAATAAAATCAGTAGACTATCAAACTCTCTCCGGAGAGTACCTGACAGCCAGCATCCTTATCACTCCAAGCACTAACAGCAGCGCAGAGAGGGCAAAAATCGTTTCAAATTCAAATGATCTGGAATAAAGCCCGACTGTGACTTCACGCATAGCTATTAAGATCGTGACATCGGTTATGTCGGTGAGTTTTATTCTTTCGTGTTTGGAATAGTCCGCAAAAGTCTTGAAGAACTCGATAACAATAAAAAGCGTGAGAACGTTAGTAACTATTTTGTTAAAACCGCCCTCAAGTGAGTCTATCGCAACAGAGCGAATATCAAGTAAAATCCGCAGCATCCCTGCGATAAGTACTAGCAGCAGTACATACAGGATGATGGTAACGATAAAATCAGTAACTTTTTTGAAAAATTTTGTGTGGTCAATCACTTAACCACCATCCAGAGTGCAAGTAAGAGAAGAACTATTATCAGCAAAAATTCTATTTTGTTAAGGTTTTGTATTCCTCTCATTTATATCACCTGATCCAGGGAAGCCTTCCATTTTTATCTATTCACATTCAGATGATATTCCCGCTCCGGATAAGCTAGTTTTATTACGGTGTGACCAGTTTGGTTATTGACGTGAAGCTTATATGATATTCTTCTGCTATCGTCTGCATTGCTTTCGTTAAAGCATCGTGTCCACTCAATCCTTTTGCTGTCAGTTCTTCTCTTTTTTCACAAATGCGTATCAGGATGTCAAGTGTATTCATTATTTCAACTCTTACTTGGCAGCAAACCCGCCGCGCAGGAACAGGTACATCTCCTTATCTTCCTGATTCAGTTCCATAAATCCCTCTTCAGGTGGATTATGCCGTGTACAGTAGAGGGATTTTTTCATAATTCTCTCTTTTTCTCTCATTTCTTTCACCACATAAAGATTAACTCACCGAGTTATATATTTTATCACAATAGTCTATATATAATACAGAAAATCAGTATAAAAATATCTACCTTTCAACTGATGCTGGTGCGCGATAGCGATCATAAATACTTCACAAGCACTTCTTCGTACAACCTGTTCATATTATCCTTTGTTTTTTGCATGGCAGGAAATCCCTTATATTCCATCGCCTTGTCAACATCTTTAAGAAGATCTAATCCATACTGACTTTTTGAATGAAACCATCTCTGCTTCTCGTAAAACTCTGACAGGTACTCCTGTTCAGTTTGACCCGGTGTTGGAGTAAAAAGCCCGTGTTTCTTATCAAGCTCTGCAATCTCCATCATTGTTGTATAACCCGATCTGCTTATTATGAACTTCGCGCGGTTCATGAGAAGGTTCTTTTCTTCGTACGATACATACGATTTCACAGTGGTATGCCTATCAAGCTTTTTTTCAAAATTGTCCCGGGGGCGTCCGAGAAGCACCACTTTTTCACCGGGGAGCTTCTTCACCTGGCGCAGCAGTATTTCCTCAAGCTTGCTTCGCTGGGGTTCGGGACCTGAAATACTGATAAGGAAATCAAGGTCTTCGGGCACATCCATTTTGTGAGAAGGACATAGGATTCCGGAATAGTATGCTTTCATATTCGTAGTCCTCCGCGTAGAAAGGCACAACTTCCCGCTGAGACAAACTGTATCGGGGTTATTGTCCGGAATGATTATACGCTCGAATTTTTTATGAAAATATTCATTAATATACAGGGAAAACGTTTCAACAGGTTTAATGTAAGAAGGAAGGCTGAAGCGTAACTGGTGTGATATAAAAAAAGAAGGAATATTATCTGAATACACGCCGAGGCGGCTATCACTTATCACCATGTCATACTTATTGCCTGATAGCAGGCTATCAGCAATTTTCTTTTCATCGCCGAGCGCCATTGTTAAATTCGGGATGCTTAGAGCAAATTTTGGCAAAAAAAATCTCGTTGAACTATATGGGGCCGGATAATCCTGGAAGAAGATAAAGTGACAACCTGGGAACTCTTTTTTCAACATTTCAAGAGCACCGCCGCTGGTTGCAATGGTTACCTCATGACCATGAGTAAGAAGTTCTCTGATTATCGGGGTAACTCGGGCTGCATGGCCCAATCCCCAGCTAAGCGGGCTAATAAATATATGCCCCATATTTCAGCCTTCAATCCGCATTCTCAATCCATTTTCTTCTACTTTTAACGTTCAGGATAATTTCACCCGACACTCCACAAAAATACGATAACGGCAGCCCGATATACAATGCAGCGCCAATCAATCCAATGGCTTTGGTCTTTTTTGTGGTTTTATCTATTTCTGAAAATAATATATCCTGGCTTTTCTCTCCTCTCAGGGAATTATAGATGATTTTAATGCATTCCATGGCTATTTCCCTGCTCCACGACATACACTCTGAGAGCGACGTTTTGTTTCCACCAAAGGAAGTTTTTCTTTTAAGGATAGACTTGTAAAATTCCTCTGATGTTTTTCCTTCAAAAATCGTGTATCCGTTGCCTATCATATCTATTGAATGGGCGTCGCTGCTTCCCAGCCATGCCATTCCTGAAGGGGAGAAAGTCTGTGCCATTAAATTAGAATAGGCATCACGGTGGCATGCATTAAATACTTCCACGCCATCCAGTTTTAAATTGCATATTTTCTTTCCGAGGGATGGACATTGGGGGCTAAAAGGATGAACTGCTACGGCAATGCCTCTCTGGTCATGTATAAGGTCTATGGTCTCAGGAGCGCCAAGCCCGGGTTTAATTTTTTCCTGGATAAACAATGCCAGAATTTCACCGTCTGCGCTTGATATTTCTTCACCGATTACAACGTCGATATCACCTGCGCACTTTTTAGCGATGACAGCACCTTGAATCGTATTATGGTCTGTTATGCACAATACATCAAGTTTTTTCCTGCAGGCAGCTTCGACCGCTCTGGCGGGGTCGGTAACGGATTCGGGAAAACTGAGAAAAGAATAGGTTCCAAATCCCGAATATCGTGTATGCACATGAACATCTGCTCGACCCTGATGTTTTTCTTGAGTTGTGATTTCCATGCAACATAATTATTACATTAAGAAAATAAAGGTAATCTTAATAAAATATATAATCTATATAGATTTCTAAATATAATCAAGGGAAATAAATTCTTCCTGTATCCGCACCCCTATCTCGTCCCTGACCTTCCTGAATACAGAAAGTATCTCCTCTTCAGATCCTCTTGCCACTGCCGGGTCATCAAAACTCCAGTGTAAACGGCGGGCTTTACCAGGAAAAACAGGGCAGGTCTCCCTGGCAGCATCGCATGTTGTTATGATGAAATCAAAAATCATCCCCTTAAACTCCTCTACCGATTTTGATTTATGGTTTGAAATATCAATTCCGATTTCTGCCATGACCTTTATAGCCGTCGGATTTACAACCGAAGGTCTGATTCCTGCACTGAATACCTCGAACTCATTGCCCCTGAGATGCCGCAGAATCCCCTCTGCCATCTGGGAACGGCAGGAATTTTCTGTGCAGAGGAATAATACTTTTTTCTTTTTCATTTGCCCAACATTCCCGTTAATCATTCAGTTGTTTCAAAGCTTCACATCCCTACGACTCCATCGGCTCTGCCGCAACTTCTTCATTTCCCCTTCGCACGCTCTGAATCGCAGGAATGGCTCTGGAGCAGGAACGCAGGCGGCGTTCATTTCGCTTCTCTGACCCGTCATTTCCCAATTCCCCGCTCTTAACTTCCAGCATAAGCTTACCATCAAAGGCTTTTTCAAAGGCATTTCTGTGTGATTCGACGCCCCATATTTCAAGCTGGCAATCGCCAGCAGCCATTATCTCTAAAATGGTTTTCTCTCTATCCCCAAACCGAAAGTGCGAGGAGTGCACCAGCCCGCTGTGGCTTCTGTCCAGGCTCTCCGCTATCCGCAATAACGTAGAGAGCACGATCACAGCTTTCCTGGATTGCTTATCCAGGTCGGTAAGCTCGGAGGATTTCTTTTGGGGCAACTTCTTGCGATGGTAGCGCGCCACACTCGCAATTATAGCAATTTCCATCTGATTGAATCCAAAGAGTTCGGCGTTCTTGATGATATAATAAGAATGGACATGGTGGCTGCTGAAGGAAATGAAATCACCGATATCATGCAGGAGCGCAGCATATTTTAGCAGTTCCCGTTCCCTCTGCCCAAGGTTATGAAGACCTATTATCCTGGCACTGTCAAAAAGCTCAAGCGCCAGCGCCTTAACAATATGGGCATGCTTTTCATCAAGCGCACATGAGCGCCCGAGCTGCAGTACGCTTCGTTCCCTCACAGACATCTGGAGCGGTGAGAACCTTCCTGTACGGGAGAGATAATCAATAAGAAGACCATCCAGTAAATCCCGCTTGCTGATGGATATCTCGACAAGTCCCAGCTGCTCCATCAGGGTATCCAGGATGACAGCGCCCCCTATAATGATGTCTGCCCGGTCGGGATTGATGCCTGGCACCTTGCGCCTTTCTTTAAGGGGAAGGGAGCAGAGCATGGATACTACACGCTTGAGATGATTGTGTGTAAGACTACCGCGCGTATCTTTGCTGTTATCATATGAACGTGAAGCGATATCAGCCAGGTTCATGATTGTCCCCGAACTCCCGATTGCCATATCGACCTTGAGTTTCCTGACTCGTTTAACTGTAGAGGCAAGGATGTTTCGCACACACTGCTGCATCTTAGTATATCGCTCGGGAGAGACTGGGTTTGTTTCATTCTGCTGGAAAAAAAGCGTTGTGAGCCGGATGCTGCCCAGTTTCAGACTTGCCATATAATGGTACCGACTCTGGTCTCCTACGACTATCTCAGTGCTGCCACCGCCGATATCTATAAAAAGCGCATGCTGACCATCCATATGAACACCGCTTGATACTCCAAGATAAATCAAGCGTGCCTCCTCTTTCCCTGAAATGACCCTGACATCAATCTGTGCCTCATTTTTCAGGCGGGAAATAAACTCTTTCTGGTTCTTAGCCTCACGCACGGCTGAAGTGGCGACTGCTATAAATTCTTCCGCGCCATAAGCTCTGGCAAGTTCCATGAACTTCCGGCATACCACCACAGTCCGGTTCATGGCATCGGGCTGCAGGATATGTTCCTTGAACTCCTTCTCCCCCAGGCGAACCATTTCTTTCTGCTGGCTCAGCACGGTATATGAATGATTCTGATTCAGGCGAACAATGAGCATGCGCACCGAGTTGGTACCGATATCGATGAATCCGATGACATGCTCATTTGTGGTCATAGTGTGGAACTTGGTGAAATTATGAGTTCCCGGTTAAATACCTTCTCGAACAGGTCTCCTTTTTCCAAGGCTCTTTTCTGCTCTATTTCCGCTTCTCCTGAAACTGCACAATTGATAGTCACCTGTTCAGGGGAAACCTCACATGTGATATCTTTAACAAGGCTCTGCTGTGTGAAATCCAGTCCATCAGCCACGCGAAGAATCGCTGACAGCGCCCTTACTTTCTGCCTCTCACCCCGATGTAGTGAAGCAAAGTGGGGATGCCCTTTATTTGGAAGTTTTTTCCTGTGGTAGCGAGCGATTGAACCCACGATATCGCGCTCCCTTTCATCAAAGGGCAGGTTCGGCTCGGCAAGGATAATGCGAAGTGAGGTCTTGTGATGTCCCTTCTGCCCTTCAACCCACCCGATATCATGAAGGATGCCGGCATATCGGAGCCAGAAGCGTTCTTCAGCCCCGAGACCATGAAGCTCTCCAAGCTCATCGAAGAGCCGCATCGCCAGCCTTGTCACCTGATTGCTGTGCCCCTCATTATAGTTAAAGCTGCGAGCTGTCTTCCGAACTTCCTCAAGGCGGCTTTCATTTTTCTTTTCTAATTCCAGAGCAACAGCTTCCGGAGAGATACCCTGAAGCGTCATCTGGGCGAAAACCTCAGGAAGCCCGTTTTTCCGTATGGCTGTTGCAGCTTTCTCAGCATCATAGGCAATATGGTAGTAGTTTACTTCGAAGGGGTTTATCTGCAGGATTGCAAAGCAAGCTCTAGGATCACCGTCATCTTGCCTTCCTGTTCCCCCGGGGTTTATGAACCATATACCATCAACCTCACGGGAAAAAGGACGGTGCGAATGCCCGAAAATTATCACGTCAGCATCGGCAAGATGCGCAAGCTCACGGAGATGCTCATCCGGCGTATCAGGGCCTATTTGTTCGCCACCCGCCAAAGGGCTCTTGTGGGTAAGAAGTATTCGCTTTCCCCCAGCATCAATTCTGAGTTCCTGAGAGAGGGATTTTAGGTACTTGCGGCTCTTCTTCGAGAGATTTTCATACGTCCACTTGATGGCATTCCTGTATTCAAGTGGCTCTTCGTTCTCTCTCTCATCTTCCTCTTTCTTTTCCCTGGCCTTCAGAACCTTGAGGTCGTAGTTTCCCACCACGCTCTGGGAGTTCTCCTTGCGCAGTCTCCTGACAACTTCATCCGGGAAAGCACCGTACCCCGTGTAGTCGCCGACATTCAAGATCGTTGAAACCCCTCTGTTACTGGCATCTTCCAGGACAGCCTCAAGTGCAGGCAGGTTGGCATGAACGTCCCCAATAAGTAAAAATGCTTCGTGTTCTTTGGGTTGAGGAAACTTCGGAGCAGGCAGGTTAGCAGTTCCTTTTTTTGCCTCCGGTTTCTTTATTTTTACATCTGCTTTAGCAGGTTTTGTTATGCTTTGCAGTATTTTATGTCTCTCTTCCCACCACGAAGATACAGGGGCGTTCTTAGTTTTTTTCTTATCTTTCATATATTTCACTCTCCATACTTATCTTATCTACCTGATTCTTACATTTTTCATCGAAAGTTAACTGGATAAATTGCTTCAGGTCATTCCATATGTTCTGTTCCTGAATATCTTTCCAATAGGCTACAAACTCCTCATATATTGCAGAGCGGCGCTCGTGAAGGTACTGCTGGAGATGCAGCAGCCCAGGCTCAAGGCTCCCAAAGGAATCGTCCTGCCCGAAATAATCAAGAGAATATGCCCGTTCCTCCTCCATGAATTGAGGCAAATAATCCACCCATACATCGCAGTCGTGCATATCACCGAGTGAGTCCTGAAGTTTTTTACAGACTGCAAGCTGGTTCTTAAGTTCTCCTTCGTAAAGAGGTGAAAACACCTCCATCGTGTAGCGAAGTCGCTTTACTGCAATACGCATGGCATGGTGCTCTTTTATATTTTC
>CABMII010000159.1 GCA_902386255.1 uncultured archaeon | reverse complement strand
CTTTCAGATTGTTTTCCCTTAACCAGGTTCTTGCCTGTTCCCTTGTGAATAATTTTGCCATGTTGTCTCAACTCCTATAATATTTGCTCTACATTATAGAAGTTTCAACAAAATCGGTTACACTCCCGTGATAGCCTTGATTTTCCCAGCATTCACCAGTTCAAACAATTTTGAAACATGCACATATCGCTCTTTTTCAAGAGCCTGGGCAAGCGTATAGACTAACAATACTGAAGTATCAAGATAGTGCATGCCTGCTTTCTTCCTGCTGTATCGCCTCGATCATGAGTTTAGAGATAAACAATGCAACAGGAGCGACCCCTTGTGCTAACATGAGTTCATAGCTCTCTTTTTTACCTTTATGGAGGATTTCATCAAAACTTTTACCTTCCAAATATCGGCTAAACTCTTTTAAAGGCACGTAATATCACCTTATTGACTAATTTAAACAATGCATCGAATATATAAAAAGATGATGGAGAAGTTTTACCTTCTCCGAAGCGCCAGCGCCAAAATCATTCCAATGCCAGCGATAATAATCCCAAATCCTGATGTTTTGGGCGCAGGCTGTTGCACTGGCGGCGCTTGCTGTTGAGGCTGCTGCGGTGGCGCCTGTCCTGCTGCGCCTGCCTGCACTGTAATTGTTGCTGAGTTCGAAGCGCCGGAATAGGAGTTGCCCTTCTCATCCTGATAGGTGACGGTAGCAAGGTCTGATACAAACCTGCCTGTGCCAGTGGCTTTTATGGTGTACTGGAATGTCCTTGATTCTGTGGCTTTGAGAGTGGTGTATTCCTGCGAGGCTGCGCCGCTTACGAGGGTGAAGCCCTGCGGGATGGCATCAATGATTTTCACGCTTTTTGCGTCGCCGCCTGTGTTCTCGATTCTGAGCGTTACAGTGGTGGAGTCGCCCTCGGTTATGGTGGATGGGGAGAGGGATTTGGTGAGGGTAAGTTGAGGTGCAGGGGGAGCTTTATCCGCTTCGTAAATGGATTTTATTTCACTATCGCTTAAAGCACGATTGTAGATGCGGACTTCATCAATGATACCACTAAATTTCCTATTACTTTCAACGCCACTATCACCAATAAAACTATTCCCTGTCAATTTAGTATTGGTAGACATAACTTTCGAGCCCCTCTGTACGCCATCAATGTAAGTCCTATATGTAGAGCCGTCGTATGTTACGACAATGTTATGCCATTTGCTATCTGTCACTAAAACGCCACTTGAAATATAGCTATCTCCATACTGAGTCACTACGATGTTACCATCATTGTGTACACCGGCCCAGAACATATTACCCTGAGATGCAGGCCCGTAATTGAAGATAACACCGTAGAGGTTACCATAGCTATCAAACTTACCACCAGTCTTAATCCAAGCCGATGCTGTTTTGGGTGATGTACCTGATGAAAATCCATTATCGGTAACGGTAACGTAATTATCTTTTCCATTAAAACTCAAACCCTTGCCACTGACACCATCCACAAAAATAGCTCCATAAATTGTCCCATCATTGCCATTTCCGCTCGAATCCTTCGCATCGCCATCAAAATGATATTCAGCAACAAGCCCAGTCCTTGAAACTTCACCCATCGCCGTTCCCACAAGCACCAGCGTGACCTTCTGGAAAAAGCCGGTTTTGTGTCGTGGCATCCTGACAGGAAAGAGTATTTTGCGTTTATCAGCAGGTCGGGATTTACGGACAGGATGAAGAAAGAGGCTAAAGCGAAGGGGATTATGTTACTCACGCTGGAAGATTATTGCTGAATATTTGACTCAATCGCTCGCGCGCAGGTAATCATAGTATATCGTTCCTGTTTTATTAATCGACATATTCCCGACCATTTCAGGTTCCTGGATCTTAATCCGCACGGCATCAACAGCGCCTGGATCCACCCCTGCCGCAGAAGCTTCCGATAATGCAAAGGACAGAGTTCTCCAGCCTGACCAGTCAATCAGCACTGGCGACCATTCGTAATTATTTGCGCCACTGCTTATTGAAAGGGACGTGTCGTAGCCTGACGAATCGCCGTAAACGTCTATTTTCAGGAGCGGGTAGCCTGTTATGTCAAAGCTCCGTGCAGGAGCATACCTCTGATAATCGATGTCCACGGTCAGGTTTTTATCTGCGAGCATGAGTGAGAAATCATAGTTCATCTGCAGCGAGCCGTTTGAATGAGAGACATAGGAAAGGTCGGTGTTCTGGTTATAAGAACCGGCTCCCGAACCTGAGTATGCCCCGTCTCCCACTGTTTCAAACGACTCCAGAACAAGAGAGGCAGGCGGTGGAGTCACGCTCGCAGGAAGCAGCGAAAGGTTTGAAGGCGCTCCCAGGCTTACGCTCATCACCTTTATTTTTGTGGGATATTTGTAGTTCACCGTGATCATATCGCCAGCTACAGAGTAGTCTGCCCCGGTGGATGCAAGATAGCTGCTCCAGAGCAGGGGGTAATCCGTGTTAAAAGATAGGGTTGCGTTGGAAACTGCGAGTGTGTTCAATAAAACCGGATACACATGAAGGTTCAACGATCCCGCGGTGCCAGAAGATGAATTATCGCACCCGATGATCAGCAAATTCATGTTGTTTTTTGTTATCGGGGGGTCGTCAATTTTGTAGCTCACCGCGCCAGAGCTGCCGATTATCATCCCGTGCTCAAGCACAAGCGCAGGCGCCGGGAAATAATTGTACTTCTCCTCCACCCTCAGCGTGCATGAGTTCACCCGTTCGGTGATGTTCCCGTTGTAGGTTATAACGAGGTATTTATCGTAACTCGTTACAACCATTGCCGACGGCTTCGGAGGATTGATGAGAAACATCCTCGTCGGGTAGTCAAGCGAGGTATGCAGCACTG
>CABMII010000158.1 GCA_902386255.1 uncultured archaeon | reverse complement strand
TCATCTGAAAACCATTCATTATTTATAGATAGGGAATAAAAAGTTTAATTTAATTATTATGTAGACCCTACAAAAAATTGAACTACCGTTTTTGGTTATGGTATTATTTTATAAACTCCGGTTTAACGAGCTTCAGGGATGCTGATGAGAGGAAAAAGGTTTCTGAGCTTAGTAGTATCGCAAATTATCCCGATCCTGAAATAAGGAAGCAACTGATTAAAGCAGGGCATGGAAACCCCAGATTGATGGAAGCCTTGAACATTCTGGTTGGAGAAGTGAAAAATCTCGACGTTGCCTTGCTATTGTCCAAGGTAAAGAATAAACAAGAAGAGTTTGTGCAGGGACTTGTTTTAAGGCAGTTAATGGAAGCCCAGTCAAGTGATTTTCAGATCTTTTTGCGTTATTGTGCTGTTTATAGATTGCCAATTCTCAAAGAAGGGATTGGCTCTCTATTTACTGGGCTAAAAGATTGGGAATTACAAGTGGATAAAGCGGTCAAGCTGAGTTTGATGGAGAAGGATAGCACACGTAAGGATATCCGCTATTGGGTTACGCCGTTGTTAAGAGAAGATATATTTGAAGAACTTGGAGAAGATGAGGGGAAAAGCTGTCATAAGAATGCAGTATCATATTATCAAGCACTTCTCTCCAAAGTTCCTGCGCCTATATTGAGTGCTGAGTTGATCGAGCATGCTATCAAGGCTGGGCTTCCTGAGATTGCTGTTGAAGAGGGAGCGGATAGGTTTTTGCCTTACATGCGTGAGAACCTTGCGTATCGAGAGGCATTAGTATATGGGGAATATATTCGCTCGAATACCACTGAATTGAAGAGAAATGAAAAATTTAGTGAATTCATATATGAGTTAGGACGGATATATCATGATATTGGAGATGCCAGAAAGGCAATAACGTATTATGAACAGGCGCTTGCTCTTGATAAAGAAGTTTATGGAGAGAAGCATCCAAGAGTGGCAACAGAACTCAACAGCATCGCTGCAGCATCGCATGCTCTTGGAGAGTATAAAAAAGCGATAGAGTATTATAAGCAGGCGCTTGCCATTAATAAAGAAGTGCTCGGAGAACAGCATCCCTATATGGCAGCTATTCTTAACAATATTGGTGAAGCCTGGAGAGAACTTGGAGAACCCAAGAAAGCGATAGAGTATTACGAACAGTCGCTTGCTATTGATAAAGGAGTAAATGGAGAAAAACATCCAAGCATGGCAACGAACTTTAATAACATCGGCTTAGCATTGGAAACTCTTGGAGAACCTGAGAAGGCAATAGAGTATTACGAACAGGCGCTTGCTATTGATAAAGAAGTATATGGAGAAAAACATCCAAGCGTGGCAACAAGACTTAACAACATCGGCGCAGCATTGGATGCTCTTGGAGAATCTAAGAAGGCGATTGAGTATTACGAACGGGCGCTCGCTATAGATAAAGAAGTTTATGGAGAGAAGCATCCAAGCGTGGCAACAAATCTTAACAACATCGGCGGAGCATTGGATAATCTTGGAGAATATAAGAAGGCAATAGAGTATTACGAACAAGCGCTCGCTATTGTCAAAGAAGTATATGGAGAAAAGCATCCCTATATGGCAGCTACTCTTGGCAATATCGGGGGATCATTGCATGCAATCGGCGATTCGCAACGTGCGAAGAAATATTTTCAGCAGTCTTACGATATGTTTCGAGAATTATACGGATATAAGCATCCATATACAAAGTGTGCTAAAGAGTGGCTGGATAACGTGAACTAGTCTTTTCGGTCTAAGCCTCCCTGCTCCTTGGGATATGCGCGGTCTCAAGCCATAGGTTAATCGCTATCTTGATTTCCTTCAATGCTTCTTCCTCAGTCTCACCAAAAGCAGAGCATTCAGGAAGTTCCGGCACTCTCACAATATGTCCCTTGTCTTCCTCGCTATAGAAAATTTCTATCGCATACTTATGCATTATTTTCTACCTTCAAGAGTTCCATCAGCCTCTCAAGCACGGCCTCCACACCCTCACCTGTAAGCGTGGACATGCCCGCGCCCTCAACCGGCGCTGAAATATCGGTCTTGTTCGCCACAACCAGTATTGGCACGGCAAACTCTTTTTTATGCGCCGACTCCATGTGAACGTGCGGCGCCAAAGCTTGAAAGCTCTTCGACCACATTCCTCAATAGCTCTTTTCCACTTGGTTTGGGAATCTCTCTCCCTTCTTTCTTGGCTGTTTCGAGCCAGAGGTCAATCGCTATCTTGATTTCTTTCAATGCCTCTTCCTCTGTTTCCCCAAAAGCGGAGCATTCAGGAAGTTCCGGCACTATGGCAATATACCCATCGTCTTCCTCGCTATAGAAAATTTCTATTGCATACTTATTCTTCTTCATGAACTAATCCATTTTACCGGCATCGGTCTTAATCTTTCTGAAAGGTAGCTTCAATGCGAACAGTTGGCGTAGAACACGGATTGCACGGATAACACGGATTTGCACAGATAAAAAATCCGTGTCATCCGTGTTCTGCTTTGTGGTTTTGATACTTTTTCATATCAGGCTAATTAAATCTGGACAGCTGCAACATCCGTGACCATCTTAAAAAGCCTCTCAAGCACCGCCTCCACGCCCTCACCTGTAAGCGTGGACATGCTCATATCGGCATCTTCAACCGGTGCCGAAATATCGGTCTTGTTCGCCACAACCAGTATTGGCACTGCAAACTCTTTTTTAATCTCCTCAAGTAGATGCATCTGTTTTTCCAGAGTATAGCC
>CABMII010000157.1 GCA_902386255.1 uncultured archaeon | reverse complement strand
TTACAATAGCATAAGAGTTTGCCAACATAATTTTTACCTTTACATATTGTAACTATTACACTGGATTTACTGCAATCATAAAAAACAGTTAAATTTATAAATCAAACTTATGAATTGGTAACTACCAGTATATCTTCCGGGCAACAAGTTCAGACCCAGACCCTGAACAACCCGGTCTCCATTTCTTCAATCTTGAATTTCACAGGGAGGAACTGCTCGGTCACCCATATATTGGTCTTCGTGTGGGGAGTAATAATCCTCGATGTAAAAGAGCCGCCTCCTGCCAGGGCTATATAGGGGATCAACTGGTCAGCAAGGAATACATCCACTCCAGCCCCGGATTTCAAATCTGAGAGTATCGCCTTGGCTGCGCTTTCCCCTACTTTTTCGGCTCTTAAGCCAGGTTTCCCAAGAGCGCTTCCACCTGCAGTCCCGCACCATAACGTTATTCCACTTCCGATTGAGGCGTAATCTTTGACATCAAGTGAAATCCTTGCATCGTACCCACTTTCTCGCAATGTTTTTTGCGAAGCCGCTGCCTGTCTTTCTGCCACATGGGGAGGCAGGCCTGATGAGTGGGAAATCCCTTCCACGAGATTACAGTGAATCGTATCAAAGCTGGCTTTTGTAAGGCTTGAAGGATTAATGACAGCTTCAACGCAGCCGTCTCCACGGGGATAATATCCTCTTCTGATGAGCCTGATTTCGCAGTCGTATCCCATCCGTGAGAGTGCGCCGAGTGTTACGTACCTGAGATAATCAATGGATGGTGACCACTGGACATCGGTTCCCCCGGTAATCTTTATCCTGACTGCGCAAGGTGCATGCATTGCGGCAGGCATGAGGCATTGCAGGAAAAGGGATATGCTGCCTGCTGTGCCTATATCCATTTCGTAATTCCCGCCTTTTATTTTCCCTGGAGAAAAATGCATGCGGGTCGATTGGAGGCAGCATCCTTCGATATTCGCTTCGCATATTCTTGCCAGACTTTCCACAGCTTTTACGTGCTGTGTCGAAAGGCCTGGTTTGGGTCTTGCACGCCTGATATTATCTATTTTGACCTCCTTTCCAGTCACGGCGGAAAGCGCCACGGCTGTTCTTAATATCTGGCCGCCGCCTTCACCGTAAGATCCATCGAGTTCTATCATAAAGGGTTACGCCCCTTTATGACGTCCCGAGTCACGCCTGTCTTCGACATGCTTCGCAAACGGGAGGACGTGTCCGGGTATGGCGCACCATACCCGTTGTTTGATAAAACTTTCCTAAAGTTTTTCATAATTAGTTCCAACGGAAATATCCAAGAATAAAAAAGACAAGCAACCCGTTAAACCCTGAAAAGAGCGGGATTAAGAGATTATCATCCATCTTATTGGTAAGTGTTTCCACAACAGTAGCCGTTCCTGCCATTACAAGAATCGCAATCCAGCCAGGGAGGAAAATCCATCCGATAATTACATCAACTATGAACTCGGCGGCGCATCCTTCGATTGCCCTGTTTTTTAATCCGGGAATCCATGTCCGCCCAAATGCTTTTCCAAAAATCGCAGCCGAAGCGTCCCCGAAAGTCGTCATAAGCACGGCGGCCGAAGCGATATTCTCTGGGAATACTGAGATTGCGATTATGCTTCCTATTGTAAAAAAAACATGCCCGCCAAGCCTGTCCGCTTCTTTTGTCCTGAAAAGACTATGCACGAAGGGTAGCCTTTTTCCCCACTCAATCCTGAAATATTCAAGTTCAAGCATTAAAATCAGGTAAACCGTGAGCAATGAAAGGATTGCCTGTTTCCCGAAATAGTAATAGGTCAGGACGATTATAATCGAGGTCAGGTGAATCATCTTTCTCTTAAGCTCATTAATCAGGTCTTCGCTTAACATAGTCTCATTCACTTATCCGTGTGTGCGACGTCTGGTATTCCGGCTTATCATATTCCCTGTTCATTGCATCGCCTCACCTATATGAAATATTCGCATAAAAATAATCGCCAGATAGGCGAGGATAATCACAAAAAACATATAAATCGCCCTGTCAATTAAAGAAACGATTGCTGCGATGGTTACAGGTATTCCAACCATCGCATAGATGCTTATCATGACAAGTTCCTTGACCCCGAACCCTCCGGGAACAGGAAGAATGGAGTTGAGCCAGAGAATAAGGGATAATGAAACGATAAGATGCGAAATTGAAATATTAAATCCCACACTCTGGAAGAGCAGGTATGCTTTGGAATAGATCAATGCAAACACGAAGGCTGAAAGCACTAAATCCCTGGCGAGGATACTTCTGTCCTTCAGTATGGACTTTGAGGTTTTCGTGAATTCTTCCAAGCTTGATTCAATAAGCTCTTCAAATTTATTGTATGTCTCGAACCGCTTCCTGATAAACGTGAAAAGTGAAAAATTATAGATTCGCCGCAGAGTCGAATAGAATAACCGTACAACTATTGTTTTATCGAATTTTCTCCGTAATAAGAATGCAGCAAACGCAAGGAAAAAAATGATAAGGACTATCGTCTCCAAAATAACAGACAGCCACCGGGGGATATTCAGGAACAGGAATACAAAAAGTAATGAAAATATAACCGGAAAAGAAAATACAAAAATGTTGGTTGTTTGGTCTATGGCAATGGTTGCATACCAGTTCGCATTTTTGTGGCTCCGGGTTACATTCCTAAGGAACATAGCCCGCCCGAAGCCCCCGAAAGTTCTGGCACGCAGGACATTTGTATTGAGACAATTTCCTCCCATGAGACCAAGGAAAAGTATCGTAAACCTTATCTTTTCGAGTTTATCAACAAGGAACTTCCATTTTAATGTCCAGATAAGAAAACCGGCAAGCTCCAATAAAAAGGCAAGAGCTATAAGGTTAAGATTTATGGAGCGCAGGATAATTGCCAGTTTTCCAAAGTCTATTAACCAGAGAATAATTACTATGGCAATAAATCTGGCTATTAACAGTACATTGCCAAGTTTCATGGCACTTAATAAGGAGTGGCAGGTATAAAAAAACGTGTATGACGAGCGGGTTGGGGAGTGGGGGTTAGTAAAAAAATGTTCCCGCTCGTCGAGCCATTATCATAAGCATTATAATATATATACTTTGTCCTGGTTTTTGCGGGAAATGGGGCTGGTGAGATTTGAACTCACGATCGACGGGTCTCTCCGAAAACGCCAGGTTTTTGGCGATTTAATCTTTGAGCAGCACGTTCAGTGCTCCAACGGTTCCTCACAGCTTACCGCGTCCGGTTTGCTCGGCAGACCCGTTGCTCATCATCACACCCCGGATTCCGGGGTTTTTCCGCTGGAGCCCGTCGCCATGCCGGACTAGGCCACAGCCCCTGATGGTATCGCCTACTTTTATCCGATTGCTATTAAAACTATCTAATCGTTATGGATGAATTGCATGATTCAAGGAATCGATATCGCTGCAATGCGCGGGCTTTCCTGGTTAAAAAAACAAAAACCCGCAACGATGAAAGATATATCGCGCTCCATCCAGGCATTGTCTTTGTGGAATGAGCCTGCTACGCAGCTAATTGAATTATTATTGTCCGGGAAAAAAGATGGCTTCTGGGAAACGGAGGCCCCCCTTCTCGACACTGCAAGGGCATGCAGCGCGCTGGCAGGATGCGGGGCTATACAATCTGATTCGCTCCAATGGATTCTCAACCAGCAAAAAAACGATAACTGGAGCGATAGTGAGATTGATACCGCTTACGCCCTGATAGCGCTCGGGGAAAGCGGCGTGAAAAACGAGGCTGGATGTGAGTGGCTGGTTCGCAATTACGGGGAAAAGTGGGAACACGCGGGCACGACATCGCTTATAATCACGGCGCTTTTAAAACAGGATGGCAACGAATACAGGTTTTTCATAAATGACAGGGCTGGCTGGCTCCTTTCAAAACGGTTGTTCGGAGGATGGATGCATATAGCAACAAGCAACCTTGTTATTCAGGCATTGATACTTGCAGGTGAAAGGGATATTGAAAAGGAAATAGGGCCATCGATAAAATGGCTCCTGGAAAAGCAGAATAAGGATAATTGGGGGAACATCACAGCAAGCGCACTCTCGTTGATTTCGCTGGGGATGTATCTGGATAAACTTAATAGCAATTCGGATAAATGAAGGGGCAGATAATTATGAGCAAAAAAGCAGCAGTCATAAAAGGCGACGGCGTAGGACCAGAGCTTGTAAACAGTATGCTCCGGGTAGTTGAGGCGGCAGGCACAAAAGTTGAGTTCATAACATGCGAGGCAGGGGAGCAATGGTGGGAAGAAAACGGCGGCGATTCGCTCATCCCTCAAGAAACCTGGGATATAATGGAAAAAACCGATGCAGGTTTCAAAGGCCCGACAACTACACCGGGTGGGGCAGGTTCCCCGAAGAGTGTGGCAGTTTCAATCCGCCAGAAGTTTAACCTGTATGCCAACGTGAGACCGATAAAATCATTCCCAAACACCCAGAAACCGCTTGGAGATGTTGATTTCGTGTGCGTGAGGGAAGGCACGGAAGGGCTGTATTTCGGCAAGGAAGTCCAGCTCACGGATGACGTTTTCATTGCCATTCGAAAAATCACGCGCCCTGCGTGCCGGAACGTTGCACGTTATGCATTTGAAGAAGCAGCGCGGCGGGATTGGAAAGCCGTGGTTGCAATCCACAAGAGTAATATCCTGAAGCAATCGGACGGGACTTTTCTTGAAGAAGTCAAGAAAGTTAAGGAAGATTATACGGAAATCGAAATGGAAGAATACCATATCGATAATATCGCACAGCAGTTAATCAAGAACCCGCAGATTTTCAACCGGAAAATCCTCCTCTCCACGAATCTTTTCATGGATATCCTGAGCGAGGAATGCTCGGCGCTTGTGGGCAGTATCGGGCTTATTTATTCTGCAAATATTGGGGATGATTATGCCATGTTCGAACCCGCGCACGGCTCGGCGCCAAAATATGCAGGGCTGGATAAGGTAAATCCTGTTGCTACCGTGCTTGCAGGTGCGTGGCTTCTTGATTATCTTGGGGAGAAAGAGAATTCAAAAGCTATCTTTGACGCTGCTGAGAAAGTGATATCTGAAGGAAAAAAACTGACCTATGACCTCGGGGGCAGCGCCAGATCAAGCGAGATGGTGGATGAGATAATAAGAAAGATAGCTTAAGAAGGAGGATTAACTTTTATTTAAAATCAAGATATTACTCTTTTTAATCAATTCCATCTCCAGAAGTTAATTCCCAATCGGAAGCAAGCTGCAGGTCTTCTCTTTTACTTGCTTTATAACCTTCGGTTAATTCTTTTATGAGATATTCTTTCTTCTCCAGCATTCTGGCTTTATTCATAACACACCCTAGTATATATGCCGTACTTAAAGGCGTCTATTTCACAAGCGGCGCGCCAAAGGTGATCTCTTCAAGCTCGACGACTTTTTTCCACAATTCCCTGCACTCGCAATCAAGATTATCAAAAATACTGGTATCCTGCGTTAGCGAGAAGCTCCGTATCGCCTCTGCCACGTCCTTATCGCATTTGCCGCAATTGTGAGGTCCGCGCGCCGAACCTGCGCCCACCGGGTCAGACATCAGGATTGTATCGGGATTTGAATCCTTCCCTTTTTTCAGGACTTCCACCGCACTCCACAGCCACGGTGGGCGATAATCACCGCGCTCAAACATCTCATCCACGAGTGTTCCTTTCTGGACATTGCACAGGTTGACCGATATTGTTCCTGCATAAGGTGCAGCATCATTTATGGATTGTATCATGTCGTTTATGGCTATGCCTTCCGGAATGAAAGGGGGTTTAAGCATCAGGTAAGCCTTCACTGTTGCGCCTTCCCCCGTTGCGGCTTCACTTGCCCTGGCAAAATCCGAGAAAGTAAAACCCTTATTGATGCAGTTCTTCCGTATCATATCGTTACTTGTTTCAAGCCCAATAGCCACCTCGAATCTTTTTCCAAGGGCTGCGACAGATTCTGAAATTTTCTCCTTCGTCACGTATTCGGGTCTTGTCTCTGCAATAACCTTTTTCACCCTGTCATCAACCGCGAGCCGTGAAAGCATCTCGTTGCGCGTGGCCTGTGCAATCTCTCCATCGTCAAGAAAACTGCCAGATGTAAAAATTTTCACGATGAACTCCCCGTCTTTACATCGAGACATGGCATTCCCGAACTGCTTCATTAAATCGTCGTGCGATGGAGGTTTCTGCGCGCTATAATAAACGTACCCGCACATGGTGCAGTTATTCCATCTGCATCCTGAGGTCTGGAAAATCACAGTGAGCGCAGTTATGGACTTTCCGTCAAGCAAATCCTTGCCAGTCCATACGGCAGTCGGCTTCTCAGGTGGATTGAATTTTATTTTCTGTTTTGTACGGATATCGCGAATTACGGTGGTTAGAGACATGGTTATGGTTTTGTTGTTGTAAGTTCTTAAAAATGATTGAACATTAGTTTATAATCCCATTCTTCTTGCTTTATCATTGAGTTTATCCAACACATTCCCATCTTCAGTTACCCAATATATCGTTCCTTGGGACTCATTCAACTCTTCACTATAACCAAATTTTTTTCTTAATATTTTGGCTAAATATGAGGGAGAACCTTTTGTTCCATCGTGTAGTATTAAATTAAGATTCTTTTCGCCGAATTTGGTTGGTTTGAGATTGTAGTCTATTATCGCATATTCTTTTTCATATTTTTTGCGTGGTTCGGGAGAAAAATATAACTTCTGTCCATCTTTTAATAAACCCACATCAACTAATTTTTTAATATCTATAATTTCAAGTTTCGGAGGTTTTTTCGTTTCCGTTATTTTTATTGTTTTAAATATTCTTTTATACGTTGTTCCATTAGAAGCCTTGCGTGTCATCCTTGTCTCGTTAAAGATGTAGTTTAAAATATTTCTAATTCTAAAATATTCTATTAGATTATCAATAACCACTTCAAATTCTTCAACAGGTACTTCGATACGTTCTGGTTTTCCATTTTCATCCTTTTTCCAATATAATTTTTCTCTATTTGATTGCACCCATTTAGTAAGAATTTCATATTTATCCATTCATATCATACCTTTTTCTTTTTTAAGCTGCTCCAATTTTTGCTTCTGGAAACTGTACATCATAGTTATCCATATTTCTATCTGTAATAATTCTTATCGTATCACTGGGACTTATATTTTCAATAAAAACAATGCAGGAGTCGCAAATTATTCTGCTTCGGATCTCTCTACTTAATTTTTCTAATATGATATTCGTAATATACGGTACCCCAGAAACACCTTTATCTTTTATACATATTTTTGAACCTAAGTTTGAATATGCCCTTGGTTTACTTATATTTTCAATATAAATTTCATATTCATATTCAAAATCATTTAATTTTCTCATTTTACTTATTTCACTAAGTTTATATTGCCTATCCATTGTTCACTTCCATTTTTCTATTCCATTTTTTAATCTCCATTTTACTGTTAATTCTTATTATAAATTCTTATTTTCTATTTTATCCTATTTTTAGAGCTTTTATCGAGATACTGCGCTTTATTAATGGACTTATATAAATAGCTTATGAATTGGAGAAAATGATTGTTAAATCATTCTTCCTGTTAAAAATAAGGTCTCCAGATCAACCAATCTGCGTTTATCTGCGGTTCGTGATTTCGATATGCTCAGGCTGCATCGGTTTCCTATCGGCGCGCCGGACAGTTAAATATATTTAACACTGAGTTCGTATGAGTTCGTATAGGTTCGTTGTTCATTCTCCCTCCCCACTTTGCGCTCTTTGCGTGCTGGTGAAAAATTCCACGACATCGAACACGGATGACACGGATTAGACGGATTTTCACGGACATCTTTAATCCGTGCGCATCTGTGTCATCCGTGCAATCCGTGTTCTATCGTTGCAGATGACTTTTTCATTCAAATATATGAACCGACTTTGTGGCTAATAATGTTCAGGAGGTTGCATTGGATTTCTATCGGGCGCCGCAAATTAATTGCTCATAATTTATAAATTTACCTTTGCGTCTTAGCGGTGACGCCTACGCATTTAATCTGCATTCATCGTTTAAATTTTACTCAAACTCAATCGTTGCAGGCGGTTTTGGCGTCAGGTCGTAAAGCACCCGCGATACATTGGGAATCTCACTTGTGATGCGCGACTCGATTTTCCGAAGCGTATCCCAGGGAAGTTCCATCGACTCTGCGGTCATCCCGTCCCTCGAACTAACGGCGCGCACTGCTATTATCCACCCATGCACGCGTATATCGCCTTTAACTCCCGTTCCTTTTTCAAGGAGAGCCGCAAATGTCTGCCAGGGGCCGAACTGTTCAACAAGTTCTTCCTCAACAATTGCGTTGGCTTCCCTGACCACATCCAGTTTTTCTTCAGTAACCTCTCCAATTATCCTTACCGATAAACCGGGACCGGGGAACGGCATCCTGTCCGAAATCTCCCTTGGAAGTCCGAGCGCTCTTGCGACCTCTCTCACCTCGTCCTTGTAAAGTTCGGCTAAAGGTTCAACTATACCTTCAAAATCGATAACAGATGGAAGCCCTCCAACATTATGGTGGCTCTTTATCCCGCCTTCTGATTCTATCCTGTCAGGGTATATGGTTCCCTGGATAAGGTACCTAGCGCCGAGTTTCCTTGCTTCTTTTTCAAATTCCCTGATAAACGCCTCGCCCACGGCTTTCCTTTTTTTCTCAGGGTCTGTTAAGCCTTTCAATGCCCTCAGGAAATTCTCCTTTCCATCGATAACTAGAAGGTTCATATTTGAAAAGATGTCCTTTATCCTTTCAGTCTCGCCTTTTCGCATGAGCCCGGTGTCGATGTAAATGGGTGTAAGCATCTCGCCTATTGCCCTGTGTGCAAGCACCGCGCAGACCGAGCTGTCAACTCCGCCTGACAGGGCTATTATTGCCCTGCCTTTAATGTCTTTTTTAATTTTCTGGATGCTCTCAGCAATGAATTTATCAACTTTGACCATTAGTCTCTAATTATTGTTCCTGCTTTAAATGGTTTTACTTCTTTCAACTTTCTACATTTGCTTTGCCCTGGCGCGCCGCAGCCAGATAAAGCATATATAGTAAAACTGCTATTAAATTACAAAGCCAATTTGGTATGAAGGAGGCTGTAAAACATGGTTACTGATTTGAAAGAGTTTGCAAAAACAGCAAAACCGTCTGTTGCCGTAGTGGGCTTAGGTGGCGCTGGTTGTAATATCACTACATGGATAGCTGAAAAAGGTATTACGGGCGGAAGGATAATTGCCGCGAATACTGATGTGAATCACCTTTATGTCCAGAAAGCGGATAAAGTGATCCTGCTTGGAGAAAAATTGTGCAAAGGGCACGGATGCGGAGGCTACCCTGAGATGGGAGCCCAGGCAACCAAAGAGAATATAGCGGAGTTGAAAGCCGAGCTCGAAGGTTCAAACCTCGTATTCCTGGTAGCAGGACTGGGAGGCGGAACCGGTACTGGCGCCATACCCGTGGTGGCAGAGGTGACACGCGAGCTCGGTTCTCTTACAATCGGATGCGTGACCATACCATTCACAATCGAAATGTCAAGAAGAGAGAAAGCAAGAGAAGCCATCAATCTGCTTGCACAGTCATGTGATTCGGTTGTAATTATTGATAACTCGAAGTTAAGAGAAGTTGCAGGCAACCTCCCCTTGAAAGAAGCCCTGAATGTTGCAAATGCGCTTGTAGGGGCATTTGTAAAGAACCTTACAGACACCATAACCCAGCCAAGCCTTGTAAATCTTGATTTCGCAGACCTTCGCGCCGTCATGGAGCGCGGCGGTGTATCGTCAATCGGTATCGGTGAAGGGGACGGCGCAGAGAGGGTAACCAAAGCCGTAGCCCAGGCAATAAGCACGCCGCTGCTTGATGTAACTGATATATCAGCAAGCTATGGAGTTCTTATCCATATAGTCGGAGGCGAAGACCTGACACTGGAAGAAGTCGCGGTCACTGGCGAAATGATAATGGACAAGGTCCCGAATACCAAGAGGATTATCTGGGGCGCAAAAGTGGATAATAGCCTTACGGGAAAGGTTCGTGTAATGGCTGTCCTGACCGGTGTTGAGAGTCCTTTCGTTTCAGGGAAGGTAAAGGTAAAGGAAGAGGTCGTAGTTGAAGAACCACAACCCGAGCCGAAACCTGAACCGCCAAAACCGAGGCCTGCCCCGAGGGTAGAACCGCCCAAGCCGCAGCCCAAAGTAGAAGAAAAGCCCAGCAATACCTATATCTGGATCGGTATAATTCTTTTAATAATACTGATTCTGCTCTGGTATTTCACAAGATAAGTTTGTTATTCCGGTGAGAACCGGAATTTTTCTCCTTTTTATTTTATATAGTCAATAGTCAAGCCTTTGCATTCTGGTTATGAAAAACAACTAACACGTACGAACTGATACGAATCCACGCCGCCAGAGTTCGTCGAGTTCTTTAATTCAATCTTGGCTGTGCTAAATATTTGTGAATCTCAAAAGTAGAAGTGTCATATTTTGACTAAATATGATGGTTGCTATGCCACAAAATAGTCCAGTTAAAAATCTACGATTATTATTACTGATGATATAATTCAAATATTGTAATCCTCCATCAATTATCATTGGTACCGCTAGAACAAAGCTTGTTTGGAAACTAAAGTTCAAATTAAAAATATTAAAAAAAATCAAAGATGATATTCCTCCAAAAAGGATTCCAGTACATCTTGCGCATATTGGAAGATGTCGATTTTTATAAACAAAACATCTTTCAGGGATAGAATGACATAAAGGGGCTTGTCTAAGCCATATATTCATAGATTTAAGAAGATTAATCATTTGGCTTCTTAAATTCATAGGCGCAGTCACTGCAAAATTTATTTGTAACATCATTTTGCATTCCACATTTTGGACAAACTCTCATTTTCTTATCTCTATCTCCTGTCTGCACAACTATTTGTTGCTGTTGTTGCTGTTGCTGCTGTTGTTTCTTTCGCCCAAATAATATGAAACAGACATAGCATATAACCAACAAAAGAATTAAACCAATTATTCCAGAAAGTGTTTGACCCATTGCGGTTGGATTTGAAATTAATCCGATAATAATTAATAATACAACAATTCCACCAATATAATAATAGATTGCGTTAGGTTTTTTATTTAGTTCACCAAAATTTTCTTTTAATCCCATAACATACCACAGATTTTCAGTGATAGAAGTAATGCTTTATAAATATATCTGTGTAGTGTGGATGTAAAATCTTTTGATGTTAAATATTTTTTGAAATGTTATTTAGCTAATAATCCCTTTGAATATCCAGGTAATTTAAAGGTTCGTACGAGTTCGTATTAGTTCGTTGTTAATGTCCGTCTGTATATTTTCATTGCCATGCGCTATATCTGCAAAATGAAATCTTCATTTTAAAAAAACGGACTCGCCGCGATTCGAACGCGGGTCCGCGGGTTCGAAGCCCGCTAGGATATCCTGGCTACCCCACGAGTCCATGACAGCGGTTTTATAGTCTGGCAGGTATTAAATGTTTCTTGGATT
>CABMII010000156.1 GCA_902386255.1 uncultured archaeon | reverse complement strand
TGGACTATCACTGAAAGCATTTGTGTTAACAATAACCTTATATTATTAATACTTCTCAGAGAATAAAGGAGAAAAACCGCTGGAAGCAAAGGAGTTTAATCATGGATAAAATGGCGCTAATCACCAGGAACACCGAAGAAATAGTTACAATAGAAGAGCTTGAAGCACTGGTCAATAATTCGGGAAAAACACCTTCTGCATATACTGGATACGAACCCAGCGGGAAAATACACATGGGGCATGTGCTTACAGTCAACAAGCTCCTCGACCTCCAACAGGCGGGATTTAAAATCACAGTGCTTCTTGCTGATGTCCATGCTTATCTTAATGAAAAAGGAACGATGGATGAAGTGAGAAAAATCGCAGAATATAACAAGAGGTGCTTTATCGCTCTCGG
This sequence comes from uncultured archaeon, assembly GCA_902386255.1. Lineage (GTDB taxonomy): Archaea > Halobacteriota > Methanosarcinia > Methanosarcinales > Methanoperedenaceae > Methanoperedens. The sequence continues at coordinate 3,524 of CABMII010000156.1, read as the reverse complement.
TCTTGATGAGAAAAACACGAATTTTGTTCTTGGCTCTTCGTACCAGCTTGAGCATGAATACATGCTCGATGTACTGAAACTTGCCCGCAGCACCACGTTAAACAGGGCAAGGCGCAGCATGGACGAGGTGAGCCGGGACGCCGAGAACCCCAAAGTTTCCCAGATGATATACCCGCTCATGCAGGCGCTGGATATCGCCCATCTTGGCGTCGATGTTGCTGTTGGGGGTATCGACCAGAGAAAGATTCACATGCTCGCAAGGGAAGGACTGCCTGAGCTTGGGTTCGCCGCGCCAGTCTGTATCCATACACCAATTCTTATAGGGCTCGACGGCAAGAAGATGTCATCGAGCAAGGGGAATTACATTTCAGTAGATGATACGCCTGAGGATATGAAGAAGAAGATGAAAGGGGCATTCTGCGTGGAAGGCGAGGTGAAAGATAATCCTGTCCTCGCTCTTTTCAAATACCATATAATGCCCCGCTACCCACAAATAGTCATCAAGCGACCTGAAAAATACGGCGGCAACCTGCAATATGAGAGTTATGAGGCGCTTGAATCCGATTTTGGCAGAAAGGCTCTTCATCCGATGGATTTGAAAGGGGCGGCGGCAGAGTATATGAATGAGATACTTGAGCCTGTCCGGAGGCTGATGGTTGAGAAATGATAACGCATATAGTCTTTTTTAAATTAAAAGACCGAAGCCCGCAAAGCATTGAGAAAGCGAGGAATGTGCTGCTGGGATTGAAAGGCAGGATTCCACAGTTGCGCCATTTGGAGGTCGGAATTGATGTCCTGCACTCTGAGCGCTCGTATGACATTGCACTTGTGACAAAATTCAATTCACTGGAAGACCTTGTGGCTTATCAAAAACATCCTATGCATGTCGAAGTGGCAAAATACATGACTTCGGTGAGGGAATCGGCGGTTGCCGTGGATTACGAGTCGGAATAGAAAAGATAAATTTGCAGCAACGAACCTAAATGTCGGTAATTTTATATAGTAAGAATGTAAGAAAGTAAGAATATGGCAACAGAAGTTGAGTTTACCCGAATGTCCTCTAAAGGACAGATAGTTATTCCTAAGAAGCTTCGCGAAGGATTCGAGGAAGGAACTCCATTTGCAGTTGTCCGGGATAAGGATACAATTCTCTTAAAACAGATAAAACTCCCTGGCATAAAAGAGTCCGAGGCTTTAGTTGAAAAGGGTGTAAAAATCGCAAAAGAGCGTGGAATTAAAGAAAACGATGTTGATAAGATCATCCACAAGCATCGAGGAATAACGATTTAAGAATGCTGAGAATAGTTGCGGATACCAACATCTATATCTCAGCCTTGTTCTGGCGTGGAAATCCCAATAGATTGATCCATCTATGTTATGATGGTAAGGCGAAATTAGTGGTTTCGAGGAAAATAATAGAGGAACTTGAGAGGATACTTTTAGCAGATGAAAAATTTTTAATGGCTAGGGAAGATGTGGCGTTAAATACCGAGATCATATTAAGTAATGCTGAATTTGTAGAGCCAAATGTTACCCTTAATGTAATAAAGGAAGACCCCGCAAATGATAGGATACTGGAATGCGCAATTGAGGGTAAAGCCGGGTATCTGGTTTCCGGAAACAAACATCTTCTTAATCTTAAAGAGTTCCAGGGAATAAAGATTCTGACCGCAAGGCAGATGCTCGATATTCTTGAGCCTTTACAGCCTCTTTAAAGGCCAAGATAATCCCCCTGTATCTTTACAACTTCCGTGCTATCTTTTGCCGTAGAGTACCTTTCAAGTGGTTCTTTATTAAGTTCTAAAAATATCGGTCCCCATTTGAACTTATTCAGGATAAGCGCAGCCTGCTCTTTTTCCCCTAAAATGTAAAGCGCCGCAGCAAAAGCCTCCACCGTGCTGAGCTTGAAAGGCTTGCCGAAGTTCACCGCATTGGCCGCCAGAAGATATGGAAGGGCGCGGTGCTGGAGCCGCAGCCTCTGCAATGCAGGGAACACTCTTTCCACCTCTTCCCACGAGCAGTCAAGCACCACGATGCCCCTTCCCGCATCATCGGCCGGCGATAGCGCCTGCTCTGAAAACGGGTCAAGAAATATCGCCCCGCTGGGAAGCCTTCCCGGGTTATCATGCAGCGTGGCGAGGTTGAACCTGGCAAGTTTTTTCCCTGTGCATTTTTTGGGGTCGCACTGGCGGGCATGATAGAGGTGGAGGGGAATCATGTGGTATAATTGATGCTACGGGTTATTATCATTTCTAAATGCTGTAGAGTAAGGCAGCCGACTCTGCGGTTATTGTGATAACACCGCAAAGAACGCAAAGTTTTGATAACCCACAGAAAGAAGAAAACAAAATGCGGAGGATGGGATTTGAACCCACGAATTCCTACGAAACCAGCCCCTCAAGCTGGCGCCTTTGACCTGTCTGGGCAACCTCCGCAAATGAAATATCCCTTATAGCAGAGCCTTACCATATAAATAATGCCCTGCTAAGAGATTTTTTCTTCAAAGGGTATTAAGTATCTCACCTAATTGTTCGGCTCTTTTCCTGATACTGCCAACAGCTTCAAGAGCAAGTTCGGTAGCTGTGAGAGCGCCAGTAGTTTCGAATGTCATTATAAATGAATCCGGGTCAGAACTTACCTTGATTGAATCCATATCGCATGCATTTTCGCATAACCTGCACATTGAACATTCGATTATGTCTACAACTTTTACCTTGTTCCCTTCCATTTTCAAGATATTACGGGGACATACTTCTATGCATTTGCCGCAATAATCGCAGTTTCCGATTGTTACCACGGGCATATTTTTGTACCCGCTTGCAACCCCGGCCTGCCATTTGCTGTGATTCCTGCCGGTTCCGAGCCTTGCAATTGCTTCGACTACAACCTTATGCTTCTCTTTAAGTTCAACAATGGGTATTGTCGCATCAGCCGGGCGAACCTGCGGGTCTGTGGAAACCATATCGCCTGAATGCACAACTTTAGGACCTTCTGCGCTCAGGGTCAGTGAGACCTGGCATAACGTGCAGCCAGCGCCTTTGCAGGAACATTCCCCGGGAAGGGTATATGATTTGGTATCTGTTTTCAGGGGAATCAAACCCAATCTTAAAGAAAGCTGTTCATCAAAAAGTACAGAGGTATTTTCATAGATATTAACATCATCAATAGCCAGTACCGGAACTTCCGCAAGAACGCTCCTTCGGAATGCGTTGGCAAAAGATGTGGAGACGCCCGATAAAATAAACCTGGCTTTCCGTTCTGACAATTCTATTATGTCAATATCCATCTTACACGCGCCTGCCTTTCTTAGGTTTTGTGCCGTCGTGCGGGATTGGCGTCACATCTTCTATGCGTCCTATCTTTATGCCGGCTCGGGCAAAAGCCCGAATGGCTGCCTGTGCGCCGGGTCCGGGGCTTCTCTGCATGTTGCCGCCGGGCGCCCGTACCTTTATATGAATGCCGGTAACGCCTTTATCGCGTATTTTGTCAGCGAGCTGGTTAGCCATTTGCATTGCAGTATAGGG
>CABMII010000155.1 GCA_902386255.1 uncultured archaeon | reverse complement strand
TCGTGCCGATAGGAAAGCATATATTATCATTCGGTATAATTTCATCTGTCCTTAGTTTAGTTTGTTTCATCGAAAATCAACACAAACATGCTGAGGACACTTATTTTATTTAACTGTCAAACTTGGGATGAACCTACCAATACCCATTTTCTCAAGACTTTTCTCCGTTGCAATCCTTCCAATCTTGACCGCAGGATATTTTTGGTATTGATATGTAGCCACTCCTTCGCTTTCGTGTATAGATTCAACTGAAATTGTGTCTGCAAGCAATGTTACGAATCCTACGAGGTTTTCTTTCCAAAAACATAAATAAGTTCTACTTAACATGCTCTCTTGGTCTTTCAGAGCATCATTTTTTAAAAAATCGTTTAGCTCAATACTTATAGAATTAAAAGAGGTAAGTTTATCCCTTTCAGTTAGTGGGGATATTTTAAGCTCATCATAAGGAATTTGAGCCATCAATCATTAAATTTTATGAGTTTTGTAGATATGCATGGCTTCCCTGAACATCTCTATTTGTTCTTTGGTAACCTTTGGGTTCTTCTCATTCTCCCAAAAGTCCTCTGCATCCTTTCCTTCAAGAACTAATCCTAACTCAATTGGTTTAGCCATATTCTATCACCAAAATATGTTTCCGTGTTTTGTTCCTCAAGAACTTATTATGATGATAGGTCAATATATACATATCTATAAAAGCGTAACAGCAAAGGGCATTTTTCAAAAATTCTTTGAACATTTTTATGTACTATTGTTTTTATATTGACTTGTATTCTGTATTAACGTTATACACTTATTATCACCTTCTACTTTGATTCCGCAAGCTTCGGCAGGTGTCTTTCCATCAAGTCCTTCATGCTCTCTTATGAAGTTGTTGAATATCTGATACCCTTTGAGGATAGTAGTATCCTTCTTTTTCATTCCGAGCCTGACTTCTTCCCGTATCTCCTTATCTCTTCAATCATCTTCCTATCCACAACCCCCGGCTCAGTCATCTTCCTGGCATCAAGAATCTCATTCAAATACTTCTCAGGAATGATATCCTTCTCGATAAGCACCTGCCTCAATGACTTATTCTCGGAAAGCGCTGTCTTCACAAGCTCTGCCACTTTATCATATCCGATATAAGGATTAAAAACCGTCGCCAGCGCGTGGCTCTTTTCAAGAAGCTCGCCGCATCGCTTTTCATCCACTACGAGGCCTGAAATACAATCTTCCCTGAGCATCCTTATGGCATTCGTCAAAAGCTCAATGCTCCACAGTAGGTCAAATGCGATAAGAGGCGTCATCACATTGAGTTCCATCTGCCCCGCCTCCGCCGCCAGCGCCACGGCATGGTCATTGCCCATGACCTGGAAACATACCATGTTAACCGCCTCTGGAATCGAGGGATTTATCTTCCCCGGCATTATGGATGAACCAGGTTCGACTTCGGGCAGGATAATCTCGGCAATACCTGTTTTCGGTCCCGAATTAAGGAGGCGCAGGTCGTTTGAAATCTTATTGAGTTCAATTGCCAGAATCCGAAGCGCCCCCGATACATCCGCAAAACCCGCCATGCTCCATGAAAGCATGATGCTGTTCCCCTGGTAAAACTCAAAACCTGTAAGTTCGCCCAGTACCGAAATAATCGTTTTTTTGAAATCCGGATGAGTATTGATGCCCGTGCCGACGGCAGTCCCGCCTATTCCCAGCTCCAGCATGCTGTTTTCCGCGGCTGCAATTCGCACGATGCACTTCCCCAGCGTCGCCTCATACCCGCCAAACACCTGGCCGTACCTTACTGGCACGGCGTCCTCAAGATGCGTCCTCCCGACTTTGATAACATGGCCGTATTCTTTTGCTTTTTTATGGAACTCGGCTAATATTTTTTCCAATTCCCCGACAAGAGGCGAAAGGGTAAGAAGCACGCTCAACCGTATCGTGGTTGGTATCACATCGTTGGACGATTGCGCCATGTTTACGTGGTTGTTCGGATGAACGAGGTGATAATCGCCCGGCTTTCCGCCAAGTTTTTTAATAGCAACGTTAGCAATGACCTCATTCATATTCATGTTAAAAGGCGTGCCTGCGCCGGCCTGGAAAACATCGAGTATGAACTCGTCCCTGTATTTTCCTTCAATAACCTCATCAGCGGCTTTGGCTATAGCCGAACCTGTTTTTTCATCAAGCATACCGAGTTTCATATTTGCCAGTGCTGCTGCTTTCTTGATTATGGCAAGGGATTTTATGAAATCCGGTTTTGCCCGGAGGCCGCTTAGCCCGAAATTTTTAGACGCCCGTGTTGTAAATGCCCCGTAAAGCACGTTTTCAGGAACTTCGATCTCACCCAGACTGTCCTTTTCAATCCTGCTCATTTGAACTCCTTGCTATACATATTATTTGAATCATAAATCTTATGGGAAGTAATTGAATGCTACCCTATCTTTTCTCCCATTTCTTAAGATACATCACTTCAGACAGGGTTTTTCCCCTTTTTATCTCGTCGCGTATCCTGCGCTCGTTTTTTTCAACCTCGCCCGCCCGCCTTGCAATCTCGTATCCCCGTTCCTTCGGGATAACAACAACGCCGTTATCATCGCCCACTATAAAATCGCCGGGTTTTACTGTCTGGCCGCCGCACTGGATTTCAGCGTTGATTTCCCCGAATCCCTTGGGCTCGCCCGCATTCGGTACTACCGAAGTTGCAAAAACGGGAAAATTAAGGCGCCTGATGTCGTCCACATCCCTCACCGCACCGTCGATAACAACGCCTGCGATTCCTTTATTTATGCAGCTTAGCGTGGCAAGTTCCCCCCACGGCGCGACATGCGGACTGCCGTTGTAAATTACAATGACATCGCCTTCTCCTGCAATATCAATTGCCTCTACGGTTTTTGCCCAATCTCCGGGAAACGTCTGGACGGTGACCGCTTTTCCTGCTGTTTTCGTCCCCGAGCAGATTGCCCTGATATTTTGCATGGCGCCTTTCCTGTGCATGGCATCCGAGATATTGGGCGTTGAGACTTTCTTTAGCAATTCAATCGTTTTCTCGCCGATTGGTTTTTCAGCTTTTTCTGCCATTTCGGGTCTATCGATGCTTTCACGAATCTCCTTTGCCGAGGCCGTAACATTGGATGAACGGACGATATTGCCGCCCACGATAACGATTCGCGCGCCTTTTAATACTGCTGCAGCGGCGCTTTCCGCATCAAGCCCCCCTGCAACCGCTATTGGCGTCCTGAGTTTAAGGTTCTTTAAGATTTTGATAGGGTCTTCACCCATCATCTGCTGGTCAATACCAACATGTATATTGATGTAGTCAATACCGAGTTCTTCCAATTCCATAGCTCTTTTTGCCGGGTCGCCTGTGGAAATCAGGTCCGCCATAAGTTTTACTCCGTATTTGTGCGCTGAACGGACAGCATCCCGGATTGTGGAATTATCAGCACTGCCAAGGATCATGATTATATCTGCGCCCGCTTTTGCAGCCATTTCGACCTCCATGGCGCCCGTATCCATGGTCTTCATGTCAGCCAGGATAACGTGACCAGGAAAAGCCTCTTTTAATTTTCTTATTGCATCCATTCCTTCGCTCTTGATAAGCGGGGTCCCGGCTTCAATCCAATCTGTGCCTCCCTCTACCGCTTCTTTTGCAATCTGGAGCGCGCGTTCTATTTCCAGAACATCGAGAGCGACCTGAAGTATAGGTTTAATAAAATCACCGTTGAATAAATGAGCTTTTATGATTAAAGATTTAATGGTTAATGAATCGCCCGGTTGAAAAACCACAGAGAACGCAGAGTACACTGAGAAAATAATAACAATCTCTGTGTTCTCTGTGCCCTCCGTGGTTAATTATCTGACCAGGATTATGAATCAGAAAGGCGTTTATAATTTCCTATGCGTTAAAACACTCAGTCGATTCAATCACTATAAAGAGCAAAATATAAAGCTTGAACATGTTTATTTAGAGAGAAGAAGGAGAAATCCATATAATCTCTATTGAAAACCTCTCAAAAGCATTCGGCACCAACATTGTCCTTCGGAAAATCAATCTCAAAATAGAAGATGGTGAATTCCTGACGATATTCGGTCCGAACGGCGCGGGGAAAACCACGCTCATCAAGATACTGTCCACTCTTGTAAGCCCGACTGCCGGAAAGGTCATAATCGACGGCATTGATATCAAAGAGGACCCAATCAAAATCAGGAAAAAAATCGGCGTAATCTCGCATGAAACATACCTTTATCACGAGCTGACGGCTGCTGAAAACCTCAGGTTTTTCGGAAAAATGTATGATACGCCCCAGCTTGAAACACGTATTGATGAACTGATAAAACAGGTCGGTCTGACATACAGGAAAAACGACCGCGTGATGACATTTTCAAGGGGAATGAAACAGCGACTTTCAATAGCAAGAGCATTAATCCACGACCCACCGATACTATTCCTCGATGAACCGTATACCGGCCTTGATCAGCATGCAAGCGCAACTTTTGACAGGATACTTGGCGGCATGAACGCACATGATAAGACGAGGGTCCTCATCTCGCATGATATCGAGCGCGGCATTTCCATGTGCGACAGGGCAATTATTCTTTCTAACGGGCATATTGCGCATGAAATGACCGAATCCGAGATAAGCGACCTTCTCCAGTGCAGGGCTATTTATGAAAAGCATGTAGAGGAGCGCACATGAAATTTCTTGAAATCGCAATCAAAGACTTGAGAGCCGAATTCCGCACAAAGCAGATGCTTAATTCCATGATGATATTTGCTCTCCTTGTGATTGTCATTTTCAGTTATGCGTTCGGTAATGAAGCAACGCTTGAGGTTAAGGTGCTCAACACGAAAGTAGTGGATTTACTGGCGCCCGGAATGCTTTGGATTGCATTCACTTTTGCGGGGATGCTTGGGCTTTCAAGGTCGTTTGCCAGCGAAAAAGAAGAGGGATGCCTTGAAGGGCTAAAACTTTGCCCTGTTGACAGGAGCGAAATATACAACGGGAAGGTCATATCGAACATCGTTTTGATGTTCCTGATGGAAATAACAACCATCCCGGTATTTATCGTGCTTTTCAGTTACGACATAAAAAATATTCCCGGCCTGCTGGTCGTGGTAGTTATCGGGACATTCGGATTTATCTTTGTGGGCACGCTTCTTTCAGCGCTTACCGTAAATACAAGAACGCGGGAAATCCTGCTTCCAGTGATTCTTTTCCCGGTTCTTATTCCCGTAATACTCTCGGCTGTAACTGCAACGGGAACCATGCTTTCCTCGGGTGAATTTTCCGATATTGCAGGTGAATTGCAGATACTTGCAGTATACGACGTCATTTTTTTTGTCGTAGCGCAACTTGTGTTTGAATATACGATTGAAGATTGAGATTAGGAAAGGATAATGTTATTAAGATTCATGGAGATTTTAAGAATATGCTAAAGAAAATACTTTTTGCCCTGACCGCCGTATTAATTCTTGTTTCATCATATCTTGTTTTTTTTTACGCCCAGGTCCCGATTAACCCGCAAGAGACAGGCGCAAACCCGAATGACTTTAAAATATTTTATTTCCATCTCCCGATTGCAATATCCTCATACCTCGCTTTTGCAATTGTGTTTATCGCAAGCGTTCTGTATCTGCGCAGTAAACAACAAAAATGGGATATTGCAGCAGTTTCCGCCGCCGAAGTAGGTGTTATTCTTACATTTTTAACCCTGGTTAGCGGCTCAGTCTGGATACGCGCAGGGGCATGGGCATGCAATTGCTGGTGGGTGCCGTGGGATGTAAGACTAAATACTTCGCTTGTGTTGTTTTTGATATACCTCTCTTACCTCATGGTGCGCCAGGCTGTTGAGGAGCCGGAGAAAAGAGCCAGGCTGTCAGCAGTTTTTGGTATAGTTGGATTTATAGGCGTGCCGCTCAGCTATATGTCTATAAGACTGTGGACCAAGGCTACACTGCACCCTGTTATGGAATTTCATCCGACATCCAATATGCTTCTTACAATACTTTTGAATTTTGCAGCTTATTTCCTTCTTGTGGTATTGCTAATAGTATTAAAAATCGGGAATGAGCAGTTGAAAGAAAAACTGAATGAAATAAAAAGAGAAAAAGGTTTATAAAAAATTATGAGGCTACAGCGCTTGGCTCAGCCTCTATTTCCGTCTTCCTTACCTCTACCCTGCGAAGAGGATAGATGGGTTTGACGTCGTGATAAATACTCGCTGAAAGTTTTCCAGTTACAACATCCTGGACGAACTGCTGCATATCCAGTTCTTTTGCCTTCGCCGCAATGACTTGATTCATTATCTGGCGGATAGCTTTGACCTGGTTTGCGCGTGCTCTTTTAATTGTGAAACAAGATGGTTTTACTCTGAGGGTGTAGCCGTCTTTTGTGGTTACCGAAATGTTTGTCTCTACGGCCGATGTCTGTCTCTTAACAAGTGAGCGCAGGTAATCCTGTGTTAACTGATGTCCCATATATTTTGTATATGCCGAGTCCCCTCCAACGCGGTCGATTTTCAGAATCAGTTTGGTATTCTGCTTTGAAAGGTCGTTTGTCAATTCCCCGAGGGTAATTTCAACAATCCTTCCAATCAGTTTTTCAGGCACATCTGCCACGGTTTCTCCGATATTTGTTTTTCCGAACATATCAGGCGCAACTAAGTTGTACCATGATTTTGCTTTCCAGCCTTCTGCTTTTGTTACTGCCAAATAATTTCCTCCAGGTTAATAGGATTAAAATTGTGAATAAGTTCACAAAATCATGCGTTAAATAGAGCAATGGATACTTAATACTTTTGGACATGCTGCATGAATTAACGACATCCTTATGTTTAATCAGGATAATTCAGCACGGCCCCATGCGGGGGTAACCAAGCGGCCAAAGGTGATAGACTCAAGATCTATTCTCGCAGGAGTTCAAGGGTTCAAATCCCTTCCCCCGCATCAAAACATATTATTCAGCTCACTATTCTTAATGGGATAAGCGAAACGACATTATCGTTAAGTATATTCAAAAGATATGACATACCGTAAACTATGACAAGACAAGTATACATGGACCACAGCGCTACGACGCCCGTTGACTCTCTGGTCGTTGAAGCCATGCTCCCTTATTTTTCTGAAAACTTTGGCAATCCTTCAAGCCTTTACACTATCGGAAGACAGGCAAGAAGAGCTATTGAGGAATCGCGGCAGAAAGTCGCCGACCTCATAGGAGCAAAAAAAGAAGAAATAATTTTCACGGGCAGCGGCACGGAATCGGACAACCTTGCAATAAAAGGGATAGCATACAGGAACAGGAAAAAGGGCGACCACATCATTACAAGCTCGATTGAACACCATGCTGTTTTGCACACCTGCAAATATCTTGAAACCCAGGGATTCAAAGTCACCTACCTGCCTGTGGACAAAGAAGGGCTTGTGAACCCGAAGGACGTTGAAAAGGCCATCACACCCCAGACGATTTTGATAACAATCATGCATGCCAATAACGAGCTCGGGACTGTCCAGCCCATTGAGGAGATTGGTAAAATTGCGAAAGAAAAGAATATACCTCTCCATACGGATGCAGTCCAGACAGCCGGAAAAATTCCGGTGAACGTTGATACCCTTGGCGTTTCCCTGTTGTCCATAAGCGCCCATAAAATATACGGGCCAAAAGGCGTGGGAGCCCTGTATCTTCGGAAAGGCACATTCGTGGAACCTCAATTGCATGGCGGCGGGCATGAAAGGAATCTGCGCTCAAGTACAGAAAATGTTCCCGGTATTGTTGGTTTCGGGAAAGCCTGCGAGCTTGCAAAGGGGCGCCTTCCTGATGAGGAAAGACTGGCAGGCTTGAGAGACAGGCTCATTAAAGGAATCCTTGAAATCAAGGATTCATATCTTAACGGTCACCCTGTAAAACGCCTTCCCAATAATGTGAATGTCAGGTTCAGCTTCATCGAAGGCGAGTCCATGATATTGAACCTTGATATGAAAGGCGTGGCAGCATCAACCGGTTCGGCATGTTCATCCACATCCCTTGAGCCATCACATGTTCTTATGGCTATAGGTTTGAAACCTGAGGAAGCTCACGGTTCTCTCAGGTTAACTCTCGGGCGCGGGAACACACAGGAAGATGTGGATTATGTGGTATCGGTTTTGCCAGAAATCGTGAATAAATTGCGGATGATATCACCATTGGCGAGGTAAGAAAATGACGGACGGATACAGCGAAAAAGTAATGGAACATTTTGCCAACCCGCGAAATGTGGGCGAGATAAAGGATGCCGACGGGATTGGAAAAGTAGGAAATCCTGTTTGCGGCGACCTTATGTGGATTTATATCAAGGTAAAAGATAACAAGCTTGAGGACGTGAAGTTCAAGACTTTCGGATGCGGCGCAGCGATTGCCACAAGCAGTATGATTACCGAACTTGCAAAAGGGAAGACGCTTGAAGAGGCTCTTAAAATTACTCGCGGCGATGTGGCGGAGGCGCTTGACGGACTGCCTCCAATCAAGATGCACTGCTCAAACCTTGCTGCTGATGGATTGCATGCGGCGATTAAGGATTATCTTGAAAAAACCGGGAAGAAAATGGAGCTTCCGAAAATAGAAACCGAAGATGAACACAGTGAACACGGATTGAGTGAGTGAGCTATATAAACAGCGAACTGTTACGAACTTGTACGAACTCCGGTTGAAAAGTTTGAGTTCGTTGAGTTCGTATGGAGTAAGTTGTTAAATCAATTCTATGAATCTTTATTTTGAATTCATTCTGATAATCTCTTATATGGTTATCACCTACCACATAATCGCTCTCAAATACAGGAAGTCAACAAGTTTTTCCGGCTTCACCCGCGGCGCAAAAATATTCTGGGTTTCGCTTCATGTTTTCATTGTTTTAACTAACATAATTCTCTATTTCTGGCTGATTTCAAGAGATTTCAATCCTGTTCATCCAATAATTCGAGCTCTTGGACTCCTGTTATTCGCTGCCGGTCTTTCATTCATTTTCTGGGGCATGTATACGCTTCGAAAAGCGGTTTTTGTCCCTGAGAATAAATTGGTTGCAGCAGGCCCTTTTAAAGTCGTCCGCCATCCCATGTATTCAGGCGGGATTATCGGCGCTTTCGGGCTTGCCGTGTTTGGGGGTTCACTGCTCGGCGCTGTTTATTCGTTCGCGCTTGCGGTTGTGCTCTCGCATATTGCGGATGCTGAGGAGGAGGAGCTGAGGGCGAGGTTTGGGAAGGAGTATTTGGAGTATGCGGGAAAGGTTCCGAAGCTGTTGCCGCATATGTTGTAGATATGCTATTTCTTAATAGTTATCCGGGAGTGTAACATAATTTGCTGAAACTTCCTATAATCATTTACTTTCCCTTTTATATATACACATCCATTCGTTCACCGAAATACACTCTCAATTGATTCAGGATAATTCCCCAGTCACGTAGAG
>CABMII010000154.1 GCA_902386255.1 uncultured archaeon | reverse complement strand
TGTTTAGATTTGATGTTTTTTTGCTACTTATTGAAGGATGGGTCAGAAGGAAGTTAAAAATGAGAATTGCTGTGGAGTGTTTGAGATGAGAGATTTTGAAAGATTTTTTAGCGAAGTACTGAAATTGCTCTCGTTTTCACGGATTATTTTATTTATCTCCGCTATCAGCTTCTCCATCGCTCGAGGATAATTATTCTTAAGTATGCATGCCCTATCCTGGAACGTATTCGCACTTACCCTATAAGGTGCATATTGAACAATTCTATCCTTGCAGGTTTTTGTGCACCATTTGCAATCTTGGCCAGGAATAGTAGCCCCAAATTCTTTTATCTGCTGTATATCTTCTATTTCGTTCTTGGCTTCCGCCATGATTTCATAGGCGGCACTCAGCTTTATCACATGCACGTCACCCGATAAAAGCTCGATAAGTATGACCGGGCACTTGTTCCTAATAGCATATTCACATGCCTGGAATAGCTTTAATCCCCCGGTCTTCAGTTCAATAACCGCGACCGGTTGCTTTTCTATTTCAACTTTGTTCTGGTATCCGGTTACGAGTCTTATATCCAGCCTTCCGTTTCCATCTTTTATCTCGTGTTGAACTGTGACTTTAGCAAATGCTTTCTTAAGAGCTCTTGCGATCTTGGCGTTATAGATCGTATGGAATGTCGACCAGATTCCTGAAACATTCTCCGCCGACCCCTGTACCTGCGGACATGCCCTTCCCAGAATATCATCTATCTTTGACGGAGAGACAGGAAGATTGGAATTTCCTTCCGTGCTGAGATTTGGTGGCTTTGAAGCTCCAGATTCTTGTAAGACAGGCAATTCGTTCATTTCTTAACTCCCTGCCAGGTCAGGCATGATGTCCAAGCCATTGAATAAAACATATAGAACCTCAATCTCCATGTGCCCTGCCCTGAGAAACTTTACCTTTTCATTTTTCGATTTGAGTATTGCCACATCGATCACTTCCTTCTGTCTGTTTCATTTTCACCGTTCACCGCTATCACTGCTAATCCTTCCCGGTTTTTCATCACAAGGCCTGTGCTTGCCGTATTGTTGTATTACAAATACTCCTGGGAAGTGTATTTTTATGTGAAATAACTCTATTAGCATAATTATATTATTTAACTCCAAAGGGTTATATAACTTTCGCATAATTGTGTTAAATGAGTGAATTATGTCAAATAATAGAAAGCTAATAGGAATGTCTAAGGTTGCTGTAGGATGGAAGGTAAGCCTTTTAAAAGAAGTTGCGGGGAAGCTAAATGCAACAATAGGAGATAAAATAGTGTTTATCGAAGAGAATGGACGAATTTTCATAGAAAAAGCATAGGTTAAGACAATTCATAGGTGATTCGATATCCGTGTAGAGTGGTAATTAACATCAAATTTATACCCTGTCAGGGCAAGAAGAAGTGAAACAATGGAAGTCAAAGTTATCAGAAGCCCTGACAGAAAAAAGACCATTCAAGGCAGGATGGTTGGAGAAACTCTCATAGTTCACATCCCTCTCGGAATGCACCGTGAAGAAGAAAGAAAAATCATAGAGGAAATGAAGGAAAAAATTGAGAAAAAGAGGCAGAGGAAACAAATCAATAAAAACGATTATCTCATAAAGCGGTTTACCGGGTTTAACAATGAGTTTTTTCAGGGTAAACTAAAAGTAAATTCCATCCAATTTGTTACAAATCAAGAATGTGTGAATGGAAGCTGCACACCCAACAAACGCACTATTCGATTATCTCACAAGCTTCTGGAAATGCCTAAATGGGTTCTTGACTATGTTATAATGCACGAAATGACTCATCTGGTACATCCAAATCATTCAAAGGAATTTTGGGCAAAGGTTGGTGAATATCAATATACAGAAAGAGCTAGAGGCTTTCTGATGGCAAAAGGAATGGAATTGATGGAAAACGAAGGCGATGGGTTGAATAATTCCCAGGTGGCATGATGAGGAAAGTAAAGATATTCGTTGTGTTTCTCTTCGCCTCAGTTTTTTTATCCGGTTGTATCTCAATTCCACACCTATCTAGCACCGCTCTGTCTCCCGCAAATATAGGTACGACTCCGACTTCTGCCCCCATAGTAGAAGGAAACGCTCAGGCAGGTGTCCCGGGTCTTGGCCCGGGCGCAGACATGCACGGTTTCCTGCCATTTCCACAGGACAATCCGTGGAATAAGGATATCTCGGGGCTTCCAGTCGACCCGGATTCAAACCTAATAATTTCAACAATCGGAATTCATCCTCTCCACCCTGATTTCGGAACCGTCTGGAACGGCGCGCCAAACGGCATCCCTTATCTCGTCGTTTCGGGAAGCCAGCCCAAAGTCAAAGTATCATTCGATTATGCGGAAGAAAGCGATAACGTACCCTATCCCATCCCACCTGATGCGCCGATTGAGGGCGGACCCCAGAGCTCAGGGGACAGACATATCCTCGTTATAGACCGTGACGCCAGGATGCTTTACGAGCTTTATGCCGCCTACCCTGACAGCGACGGTTCGTGGAAGGCAGGGTCCGGGGCAGTCTTCAACCTCACTTCAAACGCCCTGAGGCCGGCGCGATTCACCTCTGCCGACGCTGCAGGTCTTCCGATATTCCCGGGCCTCGTGCGGTACGATGAGGTGGTAAGCCTTAAGGAAATCAGGCACGCGCTCCGCTTCACCGTTCCCAAAACCCGCAAAGCGTTCGTATGCCCCGCAAGGCACTACGCGAGTACCCTGACGGATGCAAAATACCCGCCCATGGGAGCCCGCTTCCGCCTCAAGGCGAGTTTCGACATAAGCGGGTTTCCTGAAAATGAGCAGGTCATACTGCGCGCTTTGGAAAAATACGGGATGATTCTTGCTGACAACGGCGGCGCGATGTTCCTGTCGGGCGCACCAGACTTCCGCTGGAATGACGAGGAGCTTGGGCTCCTTAAGAAAGTGAAAACCACGGATTTCGAAGTCGTCAATATGCCGACCCCGACCGGCCCCGAAGGAGAGGCGCAGACCTGCTGAAAAATCATCGTAGTTGTTAAATCGGACTGAAAAGATGCTGAAGTGGGGAAAGGTTACGACACCTTCTTTTTTTCGGTTGATACTTCATTATACCGAAAACAGCCGGTGGTGTGATCATTCACCATTCCTACCGCCTGCATAAAAGCATAACAAATCGTAGAGACGACAAATTTGAATCCACGTTTTTTCAGGTCTATGCTCATCGCATCGGATTCTCTGCTTTTCGGCGGAATTTCTGATAAATATCACAAGACGTTGATGATTATTGGAGGGAGCAATATGATCTTAAAGAGGAAACGAAGGATAAGGAACCGAAACCGAAGATAGTGAAATGCGCGCGGTGCAAGGAAATCAACGCACCCAATATGCAATATTGTTTTAAAAGCGGTTTGCCTTTAAATGATAAAACAGTCGTGACGTTGGAGGAAAATGCTGAGGTCATACAGCGACTGATGACCGCAGATGCTATCAAACCAATGATCGACAAACGTATTAGAGAAATAATGGAAGAAGGGAAGAATAAATAGGAAGAAAGAAGCTCTAAGATATAACTGGAGAAATATCACTGTCCGATTCCTCAGGGGCGCAATAGTAACTGATTTGAGGAAAATGCTTGAGTTTCTGAAATGAATCAACCCAAATCTGAAATCCTGCAATGCTTGATTAGAAGAAGTGTTCATGGCTGCAAAAAATAAAAAGAAACCAGATAATAACTTCTCTCATGTAGAGACTGACAAACTGAGGGTAACCTTTATTGAGAATCCTGAGAAATCGAAACAATTGCAGAAAGACTTCCTCTCCCCACGAAGCATTAGAATTAAGATCAACGACTATCTCAAAACTGATGACCCACTCCTCAAAGACTGTGAGATTGCATTACAGGATTTTATGCCTGTTTTAAACCACGCTAAGGACGAAGTCCTGTATGTCAAAGTCAAGCATGAAGATAAGACGGTAATCTATCACCTGACTCCTCATCCCGATACATTGAAAGCCCTCTCCGAGATATCATTGGAAGCGAAGAATAAAGGTTTTGCAATGGTAGATTCTAAGATTCATATCCAGCAGGCGGCGGATATGCTTAAGAAGAAGCTTTCAGGAACCCTAAAGATGAAACCTGGAAAGCATCCTGATATGCATGACTTTGAAAAATAATGTTGAAAAACATCTTCTTGAACAGGATAGAATCCAAACTATTGATTTTATTAAGGGGATTGATATCATTTTTATGGTATTGTTTAACTATTCCGTCAGGCACAATCCAAAAATTCAGTGATTCTGTAATTTTTCACGACGAGAACCAAAACAATCTGGTAACAAATCAACCGCCATAAATCGCTTCCACATAAAACCAAGTCATTTATCAAGTAAAAAGGCA